>NZ_JBHJTJ010000046.1:0-30395 GCF_042267765.1 Gottfriedia sp. NPDC056225
TCGTAAACCTATTAAAATCCTTCTTCCACTAACCTGCCATTTTGTTGAATAAAAAAAGCCGCATATAAGCAGCTCGTGTTCTTCAACTATTGCATCAGTTAGTTACTTAAGGATAAATGAAACTATGATAATAATAAAACCAAGAACACAAGTACTAATGATGCCATTAATCTTCTTATTTAAAATCGATGGGTTTATTTTTTCAATTATAAATAAAGTTAAATATGACAAAACACCAACAAATATAGGATAGATTACAATTTCATATTGGAAATGTAATTGCAATTTATCTTTAATAAAATCTGCAAATATCAATGACAATATTCCAATAATACAAATAATGCATGCTCTAGTCGTTTAATATACACTTAATATTGAAGCGAATTCTAACTGAATTACACCTAGACTTAACAATTAGCATTTTACATAAATGATTGTTAAACTACCAGGATTGACGACATTATAGTCTACGATACGGAACCCATTATTAAATAAGCATTTATTTACTTCTACAAAAGAGGTAACTCCTTGAGGAAAACAAGCACCAGAAGCTACTATATTACTTTGGAATACATCAATAAATGTATCAGCAATTGGAATCCATTGAAGAGTAACCGTATCTCCAGAACATCTATTTTTAAGAGCTTGTCCCTTTTCATCATTTGATTCTGAACATTTGCAATTTCCCATTATATTCACCTCACACATTTATATGTCAATATATTAAACTCGTCCAATAAAGAGACGAAGTTTATAATAAAAGATTTTCCTACTACAAAGTAATTAGCACTTCACATAAATGATTGCCAATCTACCAGGAGCGACAACAACATCAGAAGCTACGATACGAAATCCTTTATTAATTAAGCATTCATTTACTTCCACAAAAGACGTTACTCCTTGAGGAAAACACGTACCAGAAGCTAATATACTACTTTGAAATAGACTAAAAAATGTATTAGTAATTGGATCCCATTCTAGAGTAACCGTATCTCCTGAACAGCCATTTCCATGGGCTTGTTTTTGTTCAGACATTGGTTTTGAATCTTTATCTTTTCCCACAAAGCTCACCTCATTTATTATTGATGTTTCATTATATTAAACTTGACCATGAGTGTGACATTATTTACTAAATATCCGCATATTGACGCTAATCAGCAATAAAAAAGCATTCTTTAGTCAGCCATGAATCCTCAGATTCACAACATTGAAATAGTTTTCATTAACAGAGCCTACTTTTTATATGTATTTATAGTCAATAGACCTATTAAAATGCGAGTCAGGCTAACTACCACATAACTTTAATAAAAGATTTTCGGTGCAAAAGTTGAGTCAATAATGATAAAAAAACGGATAACTCGTCCGTTCTAGACTTGTTATCCTTTTTCCACTTGTAATGTGTTAATGGGGTATATCTTCATATGTAAGATTGTTGAGAAAATCAATCTTCTTATCAAGTTTTTTAATTATATCCTCTAATTCAATTTTTTTTGTAATGATTTCCTTTCTGTAATTTTCCATAAAAGCTTTCCGGGCCTCGACACTAGAAGTTTTGCTTCCGTGAGAATTTTGAAATTGAAGCATATCTTGAATGGGTACACCTATCGAACGCAAATAACCGATTAATGTAAACCAATCTAGATCAGTCTGCTTATAAATTCTGTACCCGTTTTGATCACGATCAATCTCGCCGACCAATCCAATTTTTTCATAATAACGCAATGTATCAATACTCATATTTAGTTTTTTTGCAGCTTCTTTAATATGATAAAATTTTCCCATGAAATAAATATAACATAATCTCTTGCTATGGAGTAAACTCTACCCTATATACTTCACTATACATTGATGAAGGAAATGAGGGAGAGTAAATGAAAACACAATATACAAGTATGAACGATAAAATTGTACTGGTTTCAGGAGGTACTTCTGGGGTAGGAAAAGCTACAGCGATTGGAATGGCGAGGTTAGGGGCTAAGATTATAATAATTAGTCGAACAAAAGAGAGAGGAATCAAAGCACTTGAGGAAATCGCACGTACAACGGGTAATAATCAAGTTGAATATATTCTGGGAGACTTATCTTTATATAGTAATGTGAGAAAAATTGTAGAGGTTTGTCAAGAAAGATATCCGCGTATAGATGTCTTAGTTAATGCGGCAGGAGCCATCATAACCAAATCAGCTCGAACATCTGAGGGAATTGATCAAAGTCTAGCCATTAATTACTTTAGTCATTTTTGGTTAGCGACAGAGCTAGTAAATCTTTTAGAAAAAAGTGAAAACGGACGGATTATAACGGTAACCGGTCAACCAATTTTTGTAAAATATTCTCCCATTATTATTCCTACTGAAGACATGTCAAAGAAAGAAATGAAGAAGCTTGCTTCTACGGGAACTCTTGCTATGAAAGTATTGTTCACGAAGGCTTTATCCAAAAGATTAGCTAATACCAATGTAATTGCCAATACTTTTCATCCAGGCTTTGTGCAATCTGAGTTGGGAAGAGATTTACCTTTCCTTCTAAAATTGATAGGAAATTCCTTGAACTTCATAGGTGTTCGTGAATTAGAAATCGGAAAATTTTTGGCTTCGGCAGCCTCTATTGCAAAAGTGACAGATTCATTTTTTGATAATAAAGGGAAACGGATCGATTTACCCAGTAAAAAATATAATGATGACTATGCTGAACGGATTTGGGTATATAGCATGAATGTTACAGTAAAATTTAAAAAAGAAGTATAGAAAAGTTTAAGGCACCTATAATGTAGGTGCCTTAAACTTTATAGGATTATTTTATTGTCGCTACATGCATCCTCGCTTCAATCTCATTAATAGCGCCATCTCTTTCAATGAATAAAAAAATCTACTTTTATAAGTTTTCTTTATTTTACTAATCTTCCATTTAGTCACCCATGCAGCGCAAGAGCTGCACCACAGACCATTATACCTAAAAGCATTTGAAAAGATAGCTTGTCTTTTATGTTCGTAGTACTGGTCTTTATTTAATCCAAGATCAGGATAAATATTTATGTCTTTTATTCTATTTGGAGACAAGTATCTCTTTTCGATTATCTCACGCTCAATATCTTTATTTTCCGTTATCATCTAGCCATTTCATTGTGACTTCAATTATTTTATCTTGTTGTTGTTGCGCTGTAATTGTAGCTTTTTTATCTCCTTTTTGTTTGCCATACATCCCAAATTGACCATGATTACCACCTAGCACTTCATACATAGCAGCATCCTTTGATAATAAATGCTTTGTTTTGCTAATTTTTGACATTGTAGACAATCCATCATTTTCTGCATATAACGATAACATGGGTACATTCAGATTAGAAAAGTCATTAGTATTACTTGGATAAGCTCCAAGAAAGATAATACCTTCTATCTTGTTCAAATTCTTATAGGCATAAGAAGCAGCCGCCACTCCCCCAAGTGAATGCCCACCAACATACCATTTCTTAATAGATGGATAACTTTTCATTATCTGATCTGCTTTATTCACATCAAAAATAGCAAAATTAAACTTAACACTCGGTATAATAACCGTGTATCCATCTTTTGCTAGTCCTTGAGCATAATAACTGTAAGCTTCAGGTTCAACCTTAGCTCCAGGATATAAAATGATTCCAGTTTCTTTATTTTTCATTGGTTCAAAAACGTCCCAATGGTGCTCACTATCTGTATTCACTTTACCGACTAATGAGTACATCTCTTTTGAAGGAGCATATGTCTGTTGTGACCAAATATAAAATCCCCCAACAGAAAGGAATAGTAATACAACTATCCCAATCATGCTGTACTTAATAATATTTTTCATTTTCATCATTTGCCCCACTTTATTATTTGTTATTCAAATCCTTATAATTAGACGGACTGATGGACATTTTATCTCGTAATGACTAGTGCCTACATTATTTAATTTTTAATTGATAATACCCCATCCTCCATATAATAGACTTTGTCACAATAACTTAGCATTCGTTCATCGTGGGTTACCATGATTGCTGCTTTTTTTCTCTTCCTTACCTCACTAGCAATTAATTTTACAACTTCATGAGCTCTGTTTGAATCTAAACTTGCAGTAGGTTCGTCAGCTAGTATAATACTTGCTTGATTAAATAGTGCCCGAGCAATTGCTACTCGTTGACGTTCACCACCAGATAATTCATTTGGCATTTTTGTCAACTTATTACCTAACCCAAGTTCAGTTAGTATGTTAACAGCATATTGCTGGTCATTTTTAGTAAACTTTCCAGCCATTTTTTTTATTAATATGAGCTGATTATATACAGATAAGTAAGGAATTAAGTTTGATGATTGTAAAATAAACCCAATTTCATTTAAACGAAAGTCTGCAAGTTGTTTAGCATTTAACGTTGTTACATCCTGATCATTTACACTTACTATTCCTGAAGTTGGTTTTAATAATGCGCCAATTATTGATAATAATGTACTTTTACCAGAACCAGAAGGACCAACAATTGCAACCAACTCTCCAGAATTCACAGTAAAAGAAACTTCTTTTAAAGCTGTTACAATCGAATGCCCCTCTGTATATTGTTTAGAAACTTTTTGTAACTGAATACCACTCATTTATTCCACCCTCCCTAAAGCTGTTAGCGGATCAATTTTAGTAATTTGTCTTACAGAAATAATTGAACTTAATAGGCTAATTACTAATAATCCTAGTGCATATAATCCTACAAGTTTAGCATCTAAATCAAAAGGCATATTTATTGGAAATGCAAGAGCAGTCAAATAAGTTAATGCAATACCAATCACAATCCCGAAAAATGATAAAATAAATACCTGTGCAACAATAGCTTTCGAAATAAACTTATTGGATGCTCCAATCGCCTTCATTACACCAAATTGAGCTGTTTTTTGAATTGTAATAACATAAAAGAAAACAGCTACGATAAATGCTGAAATTACGATTAGGAAAACTAGCATCATTAAAATTGTTCCATTTTCTTCTTTATACCCTGGCATCCCTTTTACAGCTACTGTTTTTGTTACTGTTTCTATCCCATGAACCTCTTTATCTAACTTAGCTGCATCCAATTGTGGTGCTTTTAAAATAATTGCTTGAACAGGATTATGAATATCATTGTCAGATCCTGGTGCGGCATACTGATAATCTCTCCAAGTATTAATATCCATAAATAATACAGGTAAATGATTAAATGTTTCATTCTCTACAAATCCCATAATTTTTAACTTCATTTTTGAATTTGAAACAAGTAATTCATCCCCAATTTTGTATCCCGCATCTTTGAGACTTATATTAGCTAGAACACCAAACTTCTTATCAGTTGAAAGTTGTTTTCCTTTGATGACGTTTGGTTCAATAAACGAACCCTTTTCAATTCCTATTAATGTTACATCCGTTTTTTTACTACTATCTTCAGTTTTTTCTTTGGATACAGATGCAATTGATGATCCAAAACTTGCTGCTTCTGTTACTTCTTTGTTTTTCCGAATCTCATCAGTTAAATCAGCAGATATAATTGATTTACTAAATGTGGCACCAGCATTTTTTTCATAAATAACATAATTAGCATTTAAGTTTTTAATTGTAGCTGCACTTAAAGTGGATAGACCATTTCCAAGCCCAGATAAGATAAAAACAAGCCAAGCAATTAAAATAATAATAATACTCATCATTAAATAACGAAATTTTGCATGCTTTAATTCCTTTATTGCTAAAAACAAATCAATCACTCTCCCTAAAATAAGTAACACATATGTCACTTTTGAACAAAAAAAATAACTTATATGTTTTCTACAATATATAGTATACATATAAGTTACACTAGTGTCACTTATTTTTCATTATTCCTTTTAAAATTAAGTTTTTCGTATAGTCCTTAAACTTTCCATCCTCTAAACCCGAGTGATTAGGTATTGAAATACTTTGAAAAATAAAACCCAGTAAAAGTTCATTAGGTATATCCATTTCAATAAAACCTTCCATTTTTCCTTGTTGTATAATATGGATAAGAGGCATATATAATTCTCTGTGCATTTGAGACAGCTTCTGTTTTTTAGTTTCTAAATGTGGAGCATCTTTTGTTGGTATGATTTCCTGCATCCCAAGTATTAAATGTAAATCCTTGTACATAAAAATTTTTTGCAATAATAAATCAATCTTTTCCAGAAAAGTTTGTTCCTCTGGAATAGACTTAAAACTAGTCAAAACGTTGTTCATTTCCTCAAGCATAAAATCCAATAATAATTCATCTTTATTTTGATAGTATTTATAAATCGCTGCTCTTGAAACGTCTAGCATCTTTGCCAGTTGCCCGATAGTGAATCCTTCGTACCCAATTTGTAAAATTAGTTTTTTAGTGCAAAGGAACAAATCTACTGAATTAAATTTTCGATCTCTCCCCATTTTTTTCCCCTTCTTTCAGTATATTACTTATATTTGCCTTTTTATCCATTTCTAATTAATTTGATTCTTTACAATAAATAACTTATATAACAATTACTTCATTTACACTGTTCCAATTAAAACTTTTATTGAAATTTGTTCTAGTTCTTCAATTAGTTTTTAGTACCTTCAATAATATATCCTTCTATCAATATTATAACATTACTTATTGAACTTAACCCACGATTATTAAAAAGGGATTATTTTCAACCCATAACTTTTTTAAATATCATATTCCACTAAACTGCCATTATGTTGAATAAGGGAATGAAAAAAGACCACAATTTGTGATCTTTACTTTTTCTTATTCAACTAAAGCATTGCGTGTGCGGCCGAGCCTAGGTCGTATCATATAGCGGGTGGGATTCCCGTCGAGAAAGAACTAGCCATTCACTCGTAGCGAGTCTTGAAGGATTAAAGGTAACTTTAATCTTTAAGCGTAGACAGCTAGGTTGCGGGCCGAAAGCCAAATGGTTGAAGGGATTGAGCTTCGAAATGTTAGTAAATCGAGAGGGCTGATGCCTTACGCATAGCAGAAAGCAACATTTTACCTTTCATTAAAGGCAAGAGGGGTAAAACCTCTCCGGAGTCAGAGACCTTGGCACGTAACACATTGATATGATACGGCAACTCTGGAGACCCTACCGGCCTTTTCATTTAATAGAAGAGTATGGTGTACAAACGATAACAAGTAAGGAAACCAAATGCCGATGTAGGGAGTCGGATAGCAGCGTAGTACCTATGAAGTTGGGTAATGCCGATGGAGGAAAGGCTGCTACCAAAGTATCACCCTTAATAGGGACACATTTACTACACACAGAGGTAGAATAAATGGAAACAAAACTATTAAGGATAGTAGAATTAGCAATATTTAAGATTGCTACATTCTGTGAATGATAAGTTGGAGGAGCCGTGTGCATTAATAGTGCAAGCACGGTTCTGGGAGGGGGTGGAGTTCAATTTACCGCAAGGTAAAGAGACTCCATTCTACTCGACTAGTTTAATAAGCAAAGTTACTATAAAGCAGCTTTTGACATATAGGAATATTACTTTTGTTTGAAGAATTCTACATATTTCTTATCTTCATTAATAAAACATCTTCCCTCAGATTTTTCATTTGCTAAATCAAAATAGCTTCTTGCAGCGCTTATATCTCCCATTTCATAAGTTACTTTTCCTGATAGAAATTCTCTTTCCCCTGAGTCGATTCTATCAAGACCACAGCTATAAATTACATCAGCCCATTTCTTAGCTTCAATAAAATTATTAATCAGGAGATTGGTCTCACTTAGATATAAAGCAAAATGATAACTATCTTTGTAAATACCTTTAGGCTCGGGTATAGCATTCCAGGCTTCTAGGAGGTAATTTATTGAGTCTTCGTAGTTTCCTAAATCGAACTCCTCGTTACTCTTGTCAAAAAGTGAAGATATTCCCTGTTCAAGATTTGATATTTTCAACCTTAATTCCCCCTATATTAGTTCTTGAATTAGCTTTATATACTTTAGGTCTTCCTCTTCAAATATGTCCTGACCTTCCAACATATAAGCTTTCAACAAATATTCCTTTGCCTTTTCTTCTTCATAGGTTTCATATAAGTTTTGACCCAATCTCAGTAGTATGAAAGGATTTGCCATTCCTTCAGGACAATTAAAAGCATCATAAAAATAATTCTTTGCTTCGTGATAATCCTCAAGATGAAAATACACATCCCCAAGTGCGGTAAGTACCCAAGTGCTAGCTTCCCATAAATATTTAGGGTCAGGTATTAGTTCTAATGCATTTTTGTATTTCTTAATGGCACCAACATAATCTTGAGCTTCAAATAAAGCATAACCTTCCTCAGAAAGTTCAACTATTTTATCATAGATTTCATCACTAATTTCCATAAGTCCTCCTCTTAAACACTAGCTTTATTTTAATTATATAGGTGATATTCAAAAAAATCTTATTCAACTAAACTGCCATTTAGCCACCCATGCAGCGCAAGCGCTGCACCACAGCGAATGAAAATATATGGAAAGTGTCTATACTGATACTGACTTTATCCAGTCAACTGTAATCATTAGGCTTTTTATATAACTCTACTCTTTTTTTAACGATTGATCAGAGTTTTCTTTAGTATTGTTATTTATCTATTTATGAAGAAACTAATTTTCATGGTAGCTCCATAAAAAAAATCGACTTTTCAGCCGACCAAGTTGTTCAACTAATACATGCGTTAGCCATCCATGAATCCTTACATTCACAACAGTGAATGAAAATGAATCAGGCTTATCAAAAATAGAATAATATGAGTCACATATTTTTTTTATTAAAATTATTGATAAACTATTAGCTGGTTTAGTTACAAAGCAATTACACCTTTATGATTATCTAATAATTAATTTTACACCTTTTTCATGTAACTCTTTGCTTGGCTATTGCTTGATTATAAAAAACTAAACAAATTCATTCCATTAATTTTTCGGCCAACTTTATAATTGATATTTACTTTACAAGTTTAGTGCAACTGTAACGATACTGCTTTTTTCAATTGTTGAAAAGGTTCATAGTTTCTTTTAATATTGATTAGTCCATATACGTGTATACAAGCTTATACGCTCGTTCTTTGGTTAACCTGCCAAGTGAATTCAAATATTGAACATTTTCAAATGTTCCACCTTGGTACTTAGCAGCTTCTTTTTTAGCAATGCTTTCTTTCTCTTTAACCCATGTTCTTTCTTCACCCTTTAGATTAGAAGCGTCAGAAGATGGCAACATTTTCATTAGAATTTGATAAATTTCATTTAATGCTTTATCCCATCTATTTAATTTCTCTGTTTCAGCTTGGGTTAATTCAGAGGTTATGCCTTTTTTATAAAGGTAATCTAAATCAGACATGCTTTTATCAATTTTATTTAATTTTGTCAGATATTTTTTTTGAAGATTTACTTTATTTTTTTCCGCATTACCTTTATCTGTACTTTTTGACTCATTTTTTTCAACAGGTTGATTTGTAGCAGTAGAACCTTTTGAGTCGTCCGTCTTTGAAGTAGTATTATTAGGAGCGGTATTAACTGCTGTATCAGACTTTTTCAAATTAGCAGTTGAATTATTGATAATCGTATTTAATTCGGTTCTTAAGTAATTTGGTACCGATTTTTCATTTAATAAGTCATTACCTTCCTTAATTGCTTCATCCCATTTTTGTTGTTCATACAAATCTTTCACTTTATTAAATTCTACCAGTTTTATGTATATCTCTTTTGTATTAGTATCATCTGGCTTTTCTTCTAATGCTAATTCATAAGCTACTTGAGCTTTATCGTATTCACCTTTCCTTAAGGCCTCGTTCCCTTTTTTTAAGGATTTATCATACGCTTCATTACTACACCCTGCCAATAAGAATATTACAACTACTAAAATTAATTTTTTCATTTAAAGCCTCCTTCTAGCTTTGCATTGTTCATTAATTTTGCTTAATAGAATAATTAAACAGGTATCCACTACAAAAGCAAATGTTATTTACATGGAGAAGGGATTTCTCAAATAACATTTTAATTACAAGTAAATCGGTAATTTAATCAATTAATTCTAAATTAATCGTTAGTGTATCTTTACCTCCCTTCACTACACTTGAAATATTTCGAATATTACTAGAAGCATTATTTGTAGAATCCTAACTCTAGCTTCAATCATTTAAAAGTATACGGAAAAACTCAAATGGAAAGAATAGGTAATTTCTCCTCAAAATTCCAATTAATATTTTTTTAACAATTTAAACATATTAGGTTAAACATTTTTTCAAAGAGCCCTCTAAGCCTTTAGAGGAAGCATTGACTTTATATGAAAAAACCACATTTGAAATCAATCAGAAGACATTTAAATAAAATAAAACGGACTGATTAATCAGTCCATTCAAACTGGATAATACCGGTTAATGCTTGTTTTTAATGGCTGAACTATTCCTGCATTAAGATTTGCATATTCAATTGCTTCAGTTGAAGCAAGATTTAGTTTCTGCATAATTCATATATGCCAATAACTCGCCCTGCTTTGTTTCTCTCAATGATCTTCTTATTAACTAATAATCTTCTATTCCTTATTCAGCAAATGGGAAGAATAGTTGCAAAAGAAAAGAAGGAAATGATGTTCATTTTATTGAAATAAGTGAATTAATATTTGGTTAAAACAATTTTGTTAAAATTCAGCTGATAAGTGAGGAAAAAAATAATATTCTATTTTGATCTAATATACTCTTATGAAACTATCCTGTAATTTACTTCAATAAAAAATAAAGTAGGGAAATCTCTCACGAGACTCCCCCCTTATCAAACCGTACGTGCCCTATTAAGGCATACGGCTTACCCATATGTTAGTATGATTATCAAGAGGATGCGTTCCAGGCATTTTGCATCTTTTGGACTCTTACAGGGTTGAAATATTCTTCACCTTTTTCTTTTGCTCTCTTTAATTTACTTAGATACTTTCTTTTAGTTTCAGCTTTCATTTCATTTAGATAGTCATTAAGAGTGTAGTTATAAACTTTGTTTAGATAAAGCCAATAGCTAGAAATTAATTTAATGCTTACAAAATATCTATTATTCCATTTACTTCGCATCTTCAATTCTTTCCTTTGATTAGGATGTTTATGAATAAATGCTACTCTTAATCTCTTTCTTATATAACCATCTATTGATGATAAAATCCATCTCATCTTTCTAGTTACACAATGACTCTTCTGTCCCAGTTCCTCATTCGCCTTAATCGCATTGACTATCGTTACATAGTAATTAACTTTACCTCGTATGATAGGATTTACTCGATTAATCCATTCTTCTTTACTAAGAGTTAACATTTTTCGTGTCTTCTCTTTAATTTTCAATCGGAAGTCTTTAATTGATTCTTCTTTGGGAGTTACATGAAATTCAGGTTTCTGATTCTTTTCATTTGTTCTCCAATGATGAAATGTAAATCCTAAAAAGTCGAAACTATCTTTCTTAAAGTCAACAATTCTTGTTTTCTCTATTGAAATTTCTAGTCCTAATTCATTCAACTTTTCTTTAGTCAAGGTAGCTGCCTTATCTATTAATTCCTTTGATTTGGCAAACAAAAGAAAGTCGTCCGCATAACGGACAAAGCGAATTCCATTTAGGTCCCATTCCCAATCCAGTTCATTAAGATAAACATTGGCTAGTAGAGGTGAAATTACTCCACCTTGGAGTGTCCCATAATCAGAGTGAATAAGTTTCCCTTCTTCCATATGTCCAACCTTTAACCATTGTTCAATTAGACTTAGGACCGTTCGGTCCGATACGTATTTCTTTAATACTCCAATTAGTTTCTTGTGTGGAATATTATCGAAGAAACCTTTTATATCACAATCGTAAATATGATTGTATCCTTGTTCTATATTCCATAAGATTATTTGAAGAGCTCTTTGTACTCCTCGATTTGGTCGATATCCTACTGACCAATTATGAAAAAGTAGATCCTCAAATTTTGGTTGTAACACGTTTACTAGACTCTGTTGAACAATGCGGTCTTGGATTGTCGGAATTCCCAAAGGTCGTTTCTTTCCATTTTTCTTTGGTATGTATACCCTTTTAACTGGTAGTGCATTATAGGTCTTTGTTTTCAGCTTTTCAAGTAATGACATAATATTTTCATTCAGGTTGGATTCATAACTTTCAATTGATTCGCCATCAATACCACCTGTTCCTTTATTCGCTTTTACTTGTTCAAAGCTTTGTGTTAATTTTCGGTCGAATAATAATTGACCGTAAACACTATGTAGTTTAAATTTCCACTCTTGATTCATTACATATTCCATGCCTTTCCTTGATGTTCATTCAAGCAGTTTTACCTCGGTAACTTGATTGTTAACATTACATCTTTTCCATGACTTGGAGCCATAGGTCGTTCCCCTTCCGTTCATTCGATGTTATGGTCATCGAACTACTCCCGTGTAGAGTCGAAGGAGGTCGGCGATAGCCTTCCTCCGTCCGCTCAATCAAACGGATCGTACAGTTTTCCCGTAATCCGCTTTCCTTTATGTCATCCTTTGGATGCAACTTTAGATTCTATATCTGGAATTAATGAGATAAGATTAACAAGTTTGTAATTCGAATAAAGTTTGGATTCGTGTAGTTTCTTCCAACCCATGTTTCGCCATCTTTTAAATCGATGGCTCCATATTCGTCTTACAATCCAGCGTTGGAGTTTATTGAAGAGTTTTCTAACGTGAGCTTTACGATAATAGTTACCCCATCCTCTTATGACAGGATTGATACCCTCTATTAACTCATATAAGCTTAAAGGAATCTTACGTTTAGTACGGCTCCGTATAGTTTCCATGAATCGTTTTACTGATTTCTCAGTAGGAATTGCGTAGATGTTCATAATATTAGGTTGCTTTTTGATTTTATGGCGAAAAAGTTTAAGTCCTTTTCCTTGTTTAATTTTATAACCTAAAAATTCAAATCCCCATTTAATATGTGTAATTCTGGTCTTCTCAGGGTGGAGTGTTAATCCAATTTTTGACAGTATTTTTCTTGCATCATTTAATGCTTTCACTGCGTCGTTTCTTGTTTTACAGAGTACTACCCAATCATCGGCAAATCTTGTAAGCCGATACCCTTTATCAACCATTTCATGGTCAAATGAATCTAGATAGATATTACTGAATAACGGACTGATTACCCCACCTTGCGGTGTGCCTTGTGTGGTCACATGTTTCTTTCCTTTTTCCATATAGCCGGCTATAAGCATTTGCCTAATGAGTCGTAAGACTCGTCCATCACTTACTTTTTCCGCAATTTTATTTATTAACATTTCATGTTGAACATTCCCAAAGAAATCCCTCAAGTCTGCATCTAGGACCCATTCGTAACCATTTATAATGTCTCGGTATATCTTCCTCATAGCTTGATGGGCTGACTTTCCTGGTCTATATCCAAAACTACAATCACTAAAAGTTGGTTCGAATATTGGTTCAAGACGGTTCTTCAATGCTTGTTGACATACTCTGTCCCGTATAGATGGAATTCCAAGAGGTCTCTTTTCGTTAGATTTATTTCTTTTTGGAATGTTAACTCTTCTTACCGGTAATGGTTTATATGAATCATTTTTCAAGTTATGATGTAGTTTGTCTAGTTCTTCATACATTGAGTTTTCAAAATCGCTAATACTTATGTTGTCGATTCCTCCACTACCTTTGTTTACCTTAACTTTTTCCCATGCCATTAGTAGATTTGTTGGCTGGTCCACCTTATCTATTAAGGAATGAATCTTTCTTGTTGTACCGTTATTCGTCATTGATTTTGTGTCCTCCACTTACAAGTTTAGGGTCTTTCACAAAGGGAACTTTCCGTTCTTGTTCGTTTTACTCGCAAAACTAATTCTGAAATTTTAGTTCCATAAAGCAAGCTGCCTTCCCCATCTATTTACCTTTTTAATAAATAAATGACATCTCTAGTAGAGATGCTCCAGACGTTTTTGTTGTTCGTCTGTTTAAGTACTATTCAGCTCTCCGACTTCTCGCAGTGCATTTGTGTCCATTTCGGGGTTTCCTTATAGTTCACATTACTGGAATTCTGTGATTTACTTTAGTGAATGACTGTCACAGAAACATTCATTCCGGCTTTGTTTAATCACTTGCCCTAATAAGTGTTAAAGTTCCAGACACTACGAGATCTCCATGGGTCACTACGTTCATCTTCCATGCCATGCCGCCCGCACACACCTTGGTACGATGGGTGGACTAGTAATGCCTTCGCCTCCATAGTGCAGGCTCGACCTTGCCCCATCTTTGGCCGACCGGTTCGCATTTCGGGTCGCCCCGTTTCACTACGGCCTGGTATTTCTCCTCAAGCCCTTCAGACTCCACCTCACGATGGACGCCCTGCCCTCTGATGATAAACATCAGCCCTTGAGACATTACTCCCAAGTTTGGATATGAATCTCCTAGTCCGAGATTCAGTGGGACTTTAACCCACCTGATAAACGTGCTGCCACGCACGCACTATGAAAACGTCTGACTTCTCCACCCATTCTTCATCACTTCGGATTTTCCTTATAGATTAGAACCCTGCCTGTTTGGTAAGGTGGAGACCTCACGGGGGCATCGTATATTCCTTCAAGACATACCCTGCACCATCACGTAATAAGCCACATTTTTCTCGCTCTGACTTCTAAAGAAAATGCCATTTTAGTGGGCTTCCTCACTCGTCGAAAAGTCACCAACTTACTCCGCCGCTGTGCTTCACACTTCTTGCATTAGGGTCTATCTTTTCGTCTACGGGTCTCTCGATTTACCGCATCTCCTTCAGACAATACCTCACGATAATGCCCTAGATTAGACTTCTCGAGCTAGGTCAGTCTCCTCGAGGATGGATTTTCACCATCTGGAATTCATTATTTTATCCTTCATTCAGTCGTTATACCGAAGTGTCGTCTCTGTCTAAATAAAATAAATGAAGGGCGCTGACTAGTTCAGCACCCTATGCGACTGCCCGTCGCACAACGAGCTGCAAGCAACTCGTGATCTTCAACTAACGCACGTGTTAGCCATCCATGAAGCTCAAATTATCATTTCTTATTGATACAGATAGGTAAAGGTTTGAAGTTATCGCTCCCTTTTCCCCCTGTTCACACCGTACGTGCGACTTTCACCGCATACGGCGTTCCAACTAATCCAATTTATTCTTTTCTATGTATTAAGCAGACGATTGCTTTTCTTCCAATTTTAGATTATTTGATTCTGACATTTTAGTCGTAATAAATTTACTTTTTCCATTTGCTTACTAGTAAGTTTAAAGGATTTCAAAAGAGTTTCTATTTTATCTTTATCCTTTAGATGAAGCAGTTTATGTATAACTTTATCTACAATAATTAGGTTTGAATAGCTATCATCCTTTGAAAGATGATAAGGATTAATGTGATGACAATGCCATCCATTTATCCCTAAATCCACTCCTAATATGGCACATTTGCCATATTGGGCAATAAATTTACTGATTCGATTGTCATTGTATTCAATTGATCGATTTGGAATGAAGTTTCTCATGATGTAAGTAAGTATATTTCTATCGATGGCTTTTAAGTTATTATGTATTTTCGCTCTACCTTCGGCAGTGAAGTTACATATCGTTTGTGTAAAACAGTGTGGTAATTTCCATCGTTGGGCATGGATAGGGACAAATACCATTTGCTGTATCTTATATAATTTACTTTCATAACCTTTGTACCTTTTCTGTAAGGTCTTAGTCATATCATGAAAACTTGCCTCTGTTCTAATATTCTTTAGTTGATTGTATAACGTTTTGCGTAGATGATAATTTAACTTATTTAGATTAATAGTAATTTGAGAGGCAACAGAATAATAGTTTTGGATTCCCATTACCACTGTATTAAAATTCCAAACAGTCTGAGTGCCAGTTTTTTTCTTAACCAATTTTATAGCTTCCTTTATCTTTTGGAAGGCGTTTGCTTTTGCCTTCTTTGACATATCGGACCTTGCTACATACGTTTTTCCTTTTCTTATGGCTTTTACTGAAAAGCCAAGAAACTCGGAAGAGTTCTTCTTTAAATTGATAATTTTAGATTTCTCTTCACTTGTTTCCAGATGTAGTCTGTTTTTTAGGAAGTCTTTCAATGCGTAATTCATTTTAATTGCCTGTGACCTTGTCCTACACAATATTTTAAAATCGTCCGCATAACGGACGATAAAGCACTCTTTCAAAGCTGTTTTCTTTAACGACTTATACTTGCTGCCATTGCTTAAGTAAGTATGGTTACTTTCAAACGTTTCCCATTGTTTACTTATCCACCAATCCAACTCATTTAATACAATGTTGGAAAGTAGAGGAGATAATATTCCTCCTTGTGGGGTCCCTCTTGTAGGAATACCTACACCTTCAATCTCTGCTTTTAACAGTTTAGATATAATAGAAAGAAGTGGTTTATCCCTTATGCCTAGTGACCACATTTGCTTTAGTAATTTACTATGATTAACGTTATCAAAGAAGCCCTTTATATCTACATCTATACAATGGTAGAGCCCAACTCGATTTATAAGAAACTCAAATCTAGCTTTGGCATGGTGTGTGCTTCGATTTGGTCTGAATCCATAACTATGTTTATGGAATTTCGCTTCACATATTGGCTCCAAAATTTGAAGTATACATTGTTGAAAGATTCGATCCCAGATTGTTGGAATCCCCAATGGTCTAGTTTTTCCTTTTCCTTTCGGAATGAAAACACGCCTTACTGTTTGAGGCTCGTAACACATGAACATTGTTTGAACCTTTTCTATTACTTTTGTAACTGATAGATTTATAATATCATCAATTGTTAATTTATCTGTTCCCGCAGTTTTACTACCTGTATTTCTTTTAATGTTTCGGTAGGCAAGTCGAATATTATCTTCAGAACACATTAGTTCTGTTAAATCATAGAAGTGATGACCACTGACACTTTGGGCATAAAGTATGTCAAAATAAGTTTGCATACTGTAATATTCACTGTGTCTCAGTTTCTCCCGTTTCAATAAGTCGGTTTCTCCTTTCGAAGTTAAACCTCTTTTAGTCTCACAAGAACCTTATTAATCGATAAAGAACTGCCTTACATGGTTGAATAAATCTATATTAGTCTAGTGGCTATCCCTCCATGTGGATTAGACATTTCATTGGTACTGTGCCACCACTTTCACTGATATAAAGGCAAGTTATACAGTAACTAGTATCATTAAAGCTTTCCTTGCCAACGTTTCATAAGAAGTAAGCCCTCCACGTTATCAGCTTACAATGTTGAATTATATCTATTATAGAATGAACTTAGATGCTTCCTCTGAGCCTGTTAGCATTCATACGCCTGTAACGTATCATGGATTTTCATATTAGTTAGTTTTACTCATCCACATCTAACCTCACAATTTGGTGATATACACATTTCCATGTATCGCAGGTATAGACCCGTAAATTCAGAAGTTCGTCAGCTTAACCTTTTTATTTTAGGTTTATTTGCATTCTCACCATATTCATTCAACTCAAGCATTATGAATTACACCACTCCATCGAGTAGGCTTTCGTCAGCCAAACTGGTACGGTAATTTCTCACACCTTTTCGCCGAGCTTATAACACGATCATTCTTACCAATCCAGTGCTATTCGACTAAGAGAGAACCCTTCAAGGCGTTACCCAATCATTTGATTCTTCGATATAATCCTTCAATTCCGAAAGGAACTGTCTAGCCTTTACTAGAGTAATGTGACCATTCTCCATTTAAGCTAGAAACATTTCGCACAACTAAACTGCCATTTAGCCACCCATGCAGCGCAAGCGCTGCACCACAGCGAATGAAAATATATGGAAAGTGTCTATACTGATACTGATTTTATCCAGTCAACTGTTATCACTAGGATTTTTATATAACTCTACTCTTTTTTTTACGATTGAGCAGAGTTTTCTTTAGTATTGTCATTTATCTAATTATGAAGAAACTAATTTTCATGGTAGTTTAAGTGAATTTTTTCACAAACTTAAATCCAACGAACATATAAATAACAATTTCGTTTGAGATCCTTCTTTAATTAAATAGCGCTTTATCGGGGTAACTTTAACTTCATTCAACAATTCCTTAAATCCATTTAATTCAGTTGTTCTGTTCCTTACACCATAAAATATCTTTTAAAATCATTTAAAGGTAAAAGCTCCATTACTCTATTTAAAGCATCACACCTTTTTTTAATGTATAAAGTTTTTATACCTTAAAAAATAGTAACAGTGTAAGCAGTTCTATAGTTTTAACCATACTATATCGATAATATTGTTATTAATATCATCATCATATTCATATATTTATTTTTGTTGTATGCATTGACATATATGTCTACATTATCATTAGTACCATGAATGTAGATTGTGTTTTTATGTTATTTCAAATAATGAAGTATAATTTCCTAGTGCATTCATATATTTAATCCAGTAATTTTTTACAACAATAGTATAAGTGATCAATTAAATGTAACACGTAAATCAGGACTTTATTGAAAAAACCTTCGTATTTAATAGAATTAAAATCCCAACTAGTAGAGAAATATTAAAAATGTTATTAAATAAATATTTTATAATACACATATATTGTTATCATACACGTTATATATCGTAGTAATATTAATATAATTGAATGTTAATACTATTTATATTATCATTATATACATATTAATTAACATATACACCAACATATACGAAATTATATATCATTATATTAAGATATACATATATCACATTATCAATATTAGTATTATTATTGAACAATTTATGTACAACATTATCATCTATACAGTCAAAACTTTATTCAACATAATGATATATGATGTCATATATCATTATGTTAATTTATACATATACCACTACATCAATATTGGTATTATTATCGAATTATTTATATACAACATTATCAATCTTACAGTCAAAACATTACTCACTATAATATATATGATGTCATATATAATTGTGTTAATTTATACATATGCCACTACATCAATATTGGTATTATTATCGAATTATTTATATACAACATTATCAATCTTACAGTCAAAGTATTCCTCACTATAATGATATATGATGTCATATATCATTATATAAAAAACTACATATACCATATAATCAATGATAAAATTATCATTATTGATTTTTCTTACATATTACAATTCTATTGGAAATATTTAGATACACCCTTTTAATGTTTAATGATCTGGTTACACATTTTTTAGAAATATCAAATGTCAGACAGGAATTTGTATATAAAACTAGAAATCTACTAATTATCTAAGTAAATCAAATAGATTTTCAATAATAACAACAAACGTATCATATAGGGTACTATATATAATGACATATGTTATAATGAGAAATTATACACATACTAGGTTATTGATTTAAATCTTATATTTAGTAGATATATAATCATTGTTCAATTCATTTTTAAAATATTCATCTATTTTTTTGAAAGAGGTGTTAATCTTGACAGCAAAAATTGTCACATTCGGTATTAGTAAGGGTGGATGCTCTAAATCAACAAGTAGCGGTATCACTTCCTATCTATTAAGCCAAGAAGAGAAAGTGTTAGCTATTGACATGGATGGTCAAGGGAACTTAACTAGTTTCTTGACCGGAGAATATGACATTTGTAGTATCTTTGAAGAGAAGAGCATTTTAGAGGCAATCTTAAACGAAGATGCACGTTCTTACATAATTAAAATTAAAGAAAATCTGGACTTAATCCCATCTAATGATTTTCTGGCAACATTACCTAGAAGGATGTACGAAAAGGGGTTAAAGTTAGACGCCTTACAAAAAGCTCTTGAGCCTGTTATGGAGGACTATGACTGGATTATTATCGATACACCGCCAGCTTTATCCGAACAAACTGTATTACCATTAAGTACATTCTCCGAAGCTGGTAGCTACGCTGTTGTCATGTTTGATGGTTCCATGTTTGCTTACTATGCGATTCCAAAGTTTTTGGAGATCATCGAAGGGGCAAAAGAACGATACAATCCAACCTTAGAAACATCTGGTATTTTGTTCTCTTTGATTGATGCAAGGGCGAAAGAAAATGATGTGATGGAAGAAGCAATTGAAGAAGATTATCCTGGTCTAAAATTCCAATCTATTATTCGAAGAAAAGCGGCTACGAGACGTTTAGCCATCACAGGTTTTGAGGAAAATGCAGAATTAAAAGCAGCATTAGAATACTATATTCCCTTTGTGAAGGAGTTGAAGGAACGTGTCCACAAAAATCAACCTCAAAGATAAAATAAAAAAACCGAATGCTACTCAAACCTTCTTTAATTCATATGAGACTGATGCAGTTAATGAGAAGGATGACAACAAAGTAGATATCAAAAAAGACGTTGAGAACAATAACACAAATGATAATAACACAGAAAACGTTGAAATTATGAATCAAAACAATAAAATTGAAAACAAAACATATGTCATCAATGACAACGATGTTATTGTTAATGTTAAAACTGAAGATGAAGAAGATGATTATCTTCGAAATCTCGCTGCTGGAAAAAAGACTTTGAAGAGAAAAGAAAAGAAAGTCTTTACTTCTTTTTACATGGATCCTGATTTGGCCACTGAAGTGGATAAAATTGCTGCTAGAGGGCAAAAAGGGGACAAATCAAAACTTATTAATCAGGCATTGCGTAAATTATTAGAAGACTATGGTGTTTTGTGATCCATTAATCAAAAAAAAATGAATAAACTAGAAACTAAACAATTATTCTACTAATAAATTCTAGACGATTTGTGTTTACGAATAAACTCTATAGGCAAGAAAGCTGGTCATTACAGATCAGCTTTTTTATTTTTAAAATTTATTGTTCAGAAAGCCTCTTATTAAATTACAGGATTTCTTTACTTATTAGATTAATAAAAATTGAGTAGTATAAAAAAGTATTACTAGAGTGTTACTTAACTATTGAAAAAGTGTTATAAAAGTGTTATTTTTATACTAAAGGAAAATAAATCCAACTTAGGAGATGATTGTCAATGGAATTTAAGATTGCTTCGCTAGATGCTGGAAATGATAGTTTAAAAGGTTTTATTGGTGGTCTTTCTGAAGAAAATCGTATATACATACCGAATGTTATTAAAAGAATGGATTCACGATCTATGTTATCAGATGAGAATGAGCCAATTGAGGAACTACATGTTCATGTCACTTCTAGGGCTTTAAAAGAATCAGCAATCTATGCGGTTGGTAATTTAGCTGCGAAAGAAGTAAATAACGATGTCGTATCTTCTCGTGTTAAAAAAGGGGATTCTGAGCAAACAATCATTCTACTTCTTACTGCACTTGCATTGGATGCAGCTAAAGATTCAGATAAAGACGTAATAAACGTAAAATACTTATTGAGTACAGGCTTACCCTTAGATGAGGTAAAAGATGATGAAAATGCACGGATTAATTTTAAGAAAAAACTGATAGAGAGTATGCATGAAGTGAAATTCGAACAAACCCCTGGAGGGTTAAAAGGAAAAACAGTTCGAATAGAGTTTGAAGACGTTATTGTAAGTATTGAGGGATATGCAGCAATGATTAATCTAACGATGGACGATCATTTTATTAAGAAAAATCAAGAACTACTGTCTAAAAATCTACTAATCACGGACATTGGTGGAAATACTAGAGATAAAGCGATTATACGAAATGGAAAAATTGATAATGAAAGCTCTGAAGGGGATATTGCTGGGATTGGTAATTACCTTGATTTAATAAATAAAGATTTAGACCGGGAATATAGAAAAACCATTTTCAAATCAAGACGCCAACTTGTAGAAAATATTATACGTGAGAACGATCCATTTATTATTAAGCCTGATGGAAAGCCTGTATCAATTAAATCAACTGTAGATAATCATCTACAAACTTACGCTCAATTGCAATACAACGATATCATAAGCACATGGGATAATGTTGGCGATCTAGATGAAATTTATATTGTAGGTGGTTCGGCAGCTATCATTCGCGAACAATTAGAAGGTTTAAATAAAGAAGGTAAAGGATATGAACTACATTTTTTAGAAGCAGATGAGAGTATTTGGAGCATTGCAAAGGCATACTTCAAAATCCTATACATTGTTTCTAAAAATAAAGGGATTAAACTAGGCTTACAAAAAGTAGGTGTTTAATGCGTGTCAAATAAAAAACCATTAGAACCTGGTAAAACATTTTCAATTAAGCTTCCAATTGAGATAAGTGATGGAACATTGAAGTTTTTAAATGAATTAGATAAGCGTAATTCAGAAATATTAAATCTTCTTGAAGCAGCAGCAAAAAAAGCAAATGCAGAATCAATAAGTGATGAGTTAAATGTACGTTTAGATTATAAACTTACATCAGAAGACAGAAAGTTATTAGATGATCCGGTTATCCAAAAATCAATTTCTGCATTTATTGCCATGATGATTGGTAGTAAAAATAACATCCAAACACAAAGGCTTTATCCAACTAATCATAATGAAGGTACCAATGAAAAGGAACCAGAAGAAGATTTTTCTGATTTTGCAGGAATGCTAGATTTTGAGTAGACATTATTTGAACAAATTCAAATTATGAAAATAATATAAGAACTTACGACAAGATCGAGAAATCGGTCTTGTTTTTCATAATTTGAATTGTAAGAAGTGAAAGTATACGTAAGGCGAAAAATTTTCTAATCGAAGAGAATTTCCAGGACGATTTAGTTTGTCTAACTTAACTCCCTTCATCAATTGATGGAATTACAATAAGTTACTCAAAACACCCTTTCACTTCAAAGATAATAACATTGTAATTATTGTTATATATGTTAACATATACTAAGACATATGTTTTAATATTTACATATACAGATATCATATTGATATTATTGTAATTAATACTAATTAATTGTATGTTTTTTTTATACTTTACTATCCTTTTAAAACATTTTATTACAAACTTTTTCTACATTATTTAGTTTACAATAGGTCATTTCACCTTCGGAGAAGAAGCTTACACTTGTGCAATCTGAATTTTAAGGATTACGTCTTTATTCTTTAATTTAGGCGGTGAGGTTCAAGTAATATTATCAAGTATTTTACAAATAGGAGGATCATATGAAACGTATTTTAATTCTTTTGTTTTGTGCACTTCTTTTATTTGGATGCTCAATGAATACAAAACCAAAAAGCAAAATAAATCAAATCATTGGACTTGTTGGTGTAACATCAAATAACACAATTATATATTCTGCAGATAATGACAGTGACCTAATCAATTCTATTAAAAAGGGATTTGATACACATAAATTGGAAATAAAACAGATTGATATACCTGATTTAAGACTAACCTTTATTAATGGTAATGGTAAGAAAGAAGTATATGAGGTAAATTACAAGCACAGTGTCTATACATATGAAGGTGAAATTTACAAACTTGATTCCAGAACAAAAAAAGTGCTACAAGAAAAGTTTATGAATTAAATAGTTAGGAACAATTTCATTCGTTATTCCAATGTATTCATGTGTGAGCGTGCCTAGATGAATCCGAATTATTCTAACAAATTATTACATTTTTAAATTCTTACTATCTTTGTAAAAGAGAAACCGCCAAACCACAAAGGATTTGGCGGTTTCTTAATTTTCTATTTAAAAATATATGTTGAAATGTGCCGTTTAATATTTAAGAGTTGATCGAATTTTTCAAAATAAAATTCGTATCAATTTTATATATAATCTACTTGTAATTGTAAGAAAATTCCAAAAAATAAAAAGGAAGGACTTGGTATGGCTGAAAAAAGTATATAAGAAAAGTATTGGAATGGTAGTATCATCTAAGTCTTTATTAATACAATTTTTCAAAGCGCATTATCCTCGTGCCCCTACATTATGTATTACAAACCAACAATAGAAAAGGTTAGAATGGCAAGACAACTTTACATATAAGTTCTAATTACACAAATTACAGCAGGCCAACACGCTTCCTTGTAAAATGGACTATTTAGCCAAATCTATGAACAATGTTGAAATTTTAAAAAATACAAAAATTAAATCATTTTAAAAGTATTAATACTGAAAGAAAAACAGATTTGAAAATTTTAAGTTTACTAGAGAAGTAAATTTAACTAGATAACCTCCTTTTTTGGGTTTCACAGAAAAAATTTTTTTGATTCATGTATCGATGAAACAAATTTCAATGAGGAGTTGATTAAATGAAAAAATATGGTCTTATTTCTACTAGTTTGATTTTAAGTACAGCATTGATTGGTCCGATGAACACTCCTGTTATTCATGCAGAAAACAATATAAATGCAGATGAGATTCTTTCGCAATTGCCAGAAGCACAGAAACAAGCTTTAAAAACATTGGAAAGCACAGAACAAACAGGACTACACCTTTCTCCTAATGTGAATTTAGAAACCAATTCTGAAGTACCTGTTATTGTTGAGTTCAAGGAAAGACCAGCCAAAGCTGCTGTAGTAGAAGCAAAGGCTCATGGAATATCCTTAACTGAGACAGAAGCAAAAGAAAAAGTAGAAACCAATCACAAAAAATTCAAGAGCGATATACAGGAACTAACATCTGCAAAAATTACTAGAACATATAGATATTCCTTCAACGGCGTAGCGATGAAGCTGCCTGCCAATCAGGTAAAGAAATTGTTAACTTCTTCTGCCGTAAAAGCTGTTTTTAGTAACGAGGAGGTACGCTCTGAACCTGTCATTCCGCAAGAAGAAGTGCAAGGAGGTGGTTCGGGAATCGGTCTTAGTCTTTCTTATCAAGGCGTGGACAAGCTTCATCAGGAAGGGATAACAGGAAAAGGTGTAAAAGTAGGCATAATTGATACCGGAGTGGATTATCATCATCCTGATATAAAAGGTGCATATAGGGGTGGATACGATTTTGTAAACAACGATGATGATCCTATGGAAACTACCTATGAAGATTGGAAAAAATCGGGTGCACCAGAATTTGATGTACTGACGGGTGTACCATATAATACATTTCACGGAACTCATGTTGCGGGTATAATTGCTGGCCAAGGTAAAAATGAGAGTGAATACAAAATGATAGGTGTCGCTCCTGATGTGGATTTATATGCCTATAAAGTATTAGGACCTTATGGACATGGTACCACAGATGCAGTTTTAGCTGGGATTGACAAGGCTGTAGAAGAAGGAATGGATATAATCAACCTTTCCTTAGGTGCTGGCATCAATAATCCTCTATACCCAACAAGTATTGCCATTAATCAGGCAGTATTAGATGGAGTTACAGCTGTAGTCTCTGCAGGAAATAGCGGAAATAGTATGTACACTTTAGGTTCTCCTGGCACTGCAGCACTAGCCTTAACTGTAGGAGCAAGTGATGCACCTTCTCAACTATTAACTTTCAAGGGTGTACTCCAATTTGGAACAGAAACTATAGCTGCGGAATTGCAGCAAATGGCCAATGGATATGCTGATCATATCGAGCAATTAAATGAAAAAACCTTCTCGATTATCGATGTTGGTCTTGGTGACTCAACTGGCTACAAAAACAAAGATGTCAAAGATAAAATCGTACTAGTAAGCAGAGGAACTACTACAATCAACGATAAAATTACCCTTGCTAAGCAAAAAGGAGCTGCGGCTATCCTAATATACAATTCAAATCCTGAAGAGGGCCAAATTCCTGCCTTTTTAGGTGAAGGGTTGGATTTCATTCCAACATTCTCTTTAACAAATGCTCAAGGACTAGCCTTAAAAAATAAAATAACATCTGAAAGTACTTTTACTTTCAATGAATTAACAAAAATACAAACTGAAGGGGATACATTGGCTGATTTTAGCTCGCGTGGTCCAACACGCATTACGTACGATATTAAGCCCGAAGTAGTAGCACCAGGCGTTTCGGTATTTTCTACTGTGCCGTCTTATGTCATCAATAAAGAGAATCCAAATGATTATCAATATGCATACCAACGACTGTCAGGTACATCGATGGCAGCACCTTATACAACTGGTGTCGCAGCTTTAATGCTTCAAGCAAAGCCAGACTTGGAACCAAGTGATATTAAATCCATTCTAATGAATACGGCTAATCCATTAAAAAAGGATTATAGCGTACTTGAAGTAGGTGCTGGACGGATTAATGCATATCAAGCAGTCCATTCCTCAGTAGAAATTGAAGTACTTGATGAAACACCTATGGTAAAAAATGGGAAGGTAAAATCAATCAAAAATAAAACAGGAGAACTTAGTTTTGGTTCTGTAGATCTTAGAGAAGATGTAAATGAAAAGCGTACCCTTAATCTTAGTAATACAAGTAATGAAACAAAAATATTCGATGTGAAAGTGCAGTTTCAAACAGGTGAACGTGGAGCTTTAGATGCTAACAAAAATGGTGTGAAACTATCGGTAGAATCAACCACCAAACTTAAAGGTAACAAACAAACAAAAACTAATGCTTCCCTCTTTATTCCGAAAACGGCGGAAAAAGGGATCTATGAGGGACATATCGTTTATACAAATCAAGAACATCCTGATGAAACCTACCAGGTTCCATTCGTTGTACACGCCGTTGAAGAAGGAATTGGAATGTTTAACACCTTATCTCTGGGGATGTCTAGTGATCGTTACAGAGGGTCATTGAGTTCGGCTACAAGCAGTATAGAGGCGCAACTTCAACTTAATTCCAATATGAAAAATATTGATTTTACTTTGATTGATGGTAAAACCAATCAAGATCTAGGATATCTTGGATCTTTGAATGGGTTGCAATTAAGTGAAGGTGTGCAATATTCAATAACAGCCTTTAATGGAACTTATTATCCTTTCGATAACAGGTCTCCTATTGGAATCAGTACAAATCCTGTATTGGCCAAACAAGGTTATTATAAAATCAAAATGATCGCGACAAGCGACACTGGTAAACAATTCACTGAAGTTCGAGAGTTTGTAGTTGATAATGGCAAACCGAGCTATAAATTTGCCGTTCCTGATGTAATCGAGTTTGAGGACGGTCAGAAAACAGTTACTATTTCCGGTTCTGTGTATGATCCAGATATTGAGGTATTCAAAGCAGCCGGTATGAATATAGACCAATCTGCCAATAAAATCATCACGATGGTCGGAGGACAAGGGAATATACCTGTAAATAAAGATGGTACGTTTAAATACGATATGCCTATAGGTTCAACTAATAGATACATTAAGTTATATGCGGTAGACCCAGCAGGTAACGGTGCTTTTGGTGCTCCTAAGGTTATCAAAATTATAAAAAAAGGAACCCCATATTATGAAGCGACCTTCGATCATGAAAGTGCGAAACCAGGTGATACAGTCAAAGTAAAATTAGTTTTAAATAACGCTGCTGATTTCCAAAAGAACAGTTTAACATTTTCATTTTACAAAGATTATTTTGAACTTGTAAATATCGAGCTACTTCCCGAAGCTCAGCAATTAGGGGGACTAAAACTGACAAAATCAGTAGTAGACCAGGGATCTACTATAGTAAACAATCTAACCATTGAAACAGCTGAAGGAAATACACAAACTTTAAATGGACAAATACCTTTAGCAGAAGTCACATTAAAGGTAAAAGATTACCCGTTTGATATTAAATCTGATGGTTCTACTATTTACACACGCTCTACTAGTAATTATCAAAATCGATCTGGTAAAACGATATATCCAGTATATAATGAACCCTACATTGAATTTGTACCAACATATTCGAAAGTGAGGTCCTTATTATATGCTCAAGGTTTATTAAACAGCGCTGGAGCTTTTGATACTACAAGAGAATATAGTAAGATTGGAGCAGACGTGTATATCGAAGATACAGAAGGAAATACGATTAATCAAATCCTTAATAAATATGGATCAATACAAGCCTTACATCTTCCTCTTACAGATCAACCTCTTCGCTTGTATGTAAAAGTACCCGGTCATTTTAAAACAATTTATAATTTCGAAATCGGAATGAAAAGCAGTACCGGAGAATTGATTGGTCAGTTTGCAAACTTGAGTGTTCCTACTTCTCTTGGAGGAGATGTCAATGGAGATGATGTCATTGATATAATGGATGCACTCTACATTCAAACGTATTGGGGAACGAATAAACGGGATGCCGATATCAATTTTGACGGAACAGTAGATGGGAAAGATTTGGCGTTTGTAGCGAAAAATTATTTGTTACAAAATCCCACAATAGACTCTCCTCCAATACCTAAAAAACAATTTAAAGGAAAAACGTTAGATGTGATTAAGAGTGAATTAGGAATAAAATAATGACACTTATAACCACTGGGTAAAAAATAATTACAATACCCCCTACCAAAATTCATGAAGGTTGGGGGTATTTATTATATATTAAGAAAATATAAATTGGCGTCGATGACGAAAAACTGACATAATTCCCAATTTTAGGAACTCCTAAAACTATTAATCCTCTATTTTATCCATATTTTCTAAGTTCTTATGTTGTTTATCTTTTCCAACATGGGTATAACTAGAGGTAATTTCACTTGATGTATGTCCTAATTGTGTTTGTAAACCAATTAGGTCTTTGTTTGCAGTCCAATGCTTTGTAGCAAAAGTATGACGTAATTTATGTGGTGTTAGTCGCTTATTCACATTAAACGCTTTTGAATATTTCACTACTAGATCTTGAATAGTACGAGTAGAGAGAGGTGAGTAGCTACCGTTATATTTCGTGAAAAATACATGTTTATCATCAGGTGCACAACCGTAATTCTCGACTCTAGTTTGTAAATACTCTTTTAATTCATCCATTGCTCTTGGATTTACAGTTACTTGAACCTTACTTGAATGACCTTTTCTAAATACCCCTAATGAGTTTTCTTCAAAATTGATATCTTCTATTTGTAAAAAAGCAAGCTCAGATAATCGTAATCCGCTACCTAAAAAGAGTGATAAGATGGCTAAGTCTCGATTCTTATCCCTTAAAAAATACCTCAATTTAATAGGGGATAGTGTCTTTTCGTATTCTGCAGCAACAAAGTCCAAAAAACGCAAGTCTTCATTACCCTTATATATTTTTTGTTCAAATGAATCCGCACGTTTCACTGGATCTGAACTTACTTTAGTCGTTTCAATCTTAGCAAATACATTTCGATAAAAATATGGTTCTTTGGTTATAGGATTTTCATATTTTTGTGTTAAAAAGTTAAATAAACTTTTTAACGCACTAATTCGTCGATTTACTGTTCTTTGTTCATATTTACCATCTAAGTAACCTTGGAACTCTTCAACTTCATTTAAAGGTAACTCTGCAAGAACTGAAATTGGTATATGAACCGGGGATATAGAATCTATGTTTAAATATTCTAACACCCAATTATTGTCTGCTAAAAAGTAAAAAAACAGTTTATAATCATTTGCATAGTTAAATAGAGTAGTAGCCGATCTCTTCCTATTTTTCTGAAAGTACTTAAACACATATGGCGGAAGAGAAGGGAGCAACATTTTTAATTGATGTAGGTGCTTTTCTTGTTGTAGATTTTTGGTCTTAACTTCAAATAACTCAATATCCTTAAGAGTTTTTGATGTATGGCTCATGTTATCATCCCTTATTGCTTTTTTCGACACAGTTCGCATATAATCCAATTTATACGCAGACTAATTAACATAACTAAATTATTAAAAAGTATCAGCAATTTTTAGTATATGTTGAGTAAATTTTTTAAAATCTCCAAGATGATTCTCAATAATTTTTTCAACGATATCGAGGTTAACACTTTGATAATCATGAACAGCAATATTTCGAAAACCTACCATGGCTTTTAGTTTCATAGATAATTCTTGGTCTAGAAGGGAATTCGCAACTAATAAATCAAACGCATCTCGACTTGTTTGTGGTATTCCTAACTTTCTAACGGCTACCAAGTGCATAGCTAAATCAATACATGCTTCACAAGCTCTTTGTATGTTTAGAATAATAGAATCTTGTTTTGTATAATCTTCTAGATTAGACGAATTGTTATCATATACTTCATTTATTCTTGAAATACAACGTTCTATTGTGGAAATTTTATTTAAAATTACTTGATTATTCAAAAATAGAACCTCTTTTCTTAATGTCATCTATTATTTCTTTCCGTTCTTCATTTAATTTTGCATACATTTTTAGAACTTTTATTTCAAAATTAATTCTCCGTTCAATATCTGAACAGTATATCACCTTGCCATTGTGTATAATTTCGGCCTGGAATACGGTTGAAGAAGTGTTTAAATCAATTAAATCGACGTTATTATTTAAAAGGTTTGCAAGTTCTTGAGATAATATAAAACGTTCATAATTGCTTAGTTTGGTATCACTTAGATATGCTAAATCAATGTCACTATCTGGTCTCATACGTTCATCAGCAGCTGAACCAAACAAGATTATAGTATATGGATCAATTTTTTTTATTAATACGTTTATTA
>NZ_JBHJTJ010000047.1:0-30204 GCF_042267765.1 Gottfriedia sp. NPDC056225
TAAGCATGAAGCCCCCCTCAAGATGAGATTTCCCATAGCGTTAAGCTAGTAAGACCCCTGAGAGACGATCAGGTTGATAGGTCAGAGGTGGAAGCGTGGTGACACGTGGAGCTGACTGATACTAATCGGTCGAGGACTTAACTAACAAGTTTGATAATGACATTATCTAGTTTTGAAGGTACAAAAATTATTATAAAAAACTTTTGAAAAAGCATTGACTTTTAAATGAGATTTGATATAATAATTAATGTCCTTAAGGAATTGAATCAAGTGATGATAGCGAAGAGGTCACACCCGTTCCCATACCGAACACGGCAGTTAAGCTCTTCAGCGTCGATGGTAGTTGGGGGTTTCCCCCTGTGAGAGTAGAACGTCGCTTGGTTCTTGATTATTCCGCAGTAGCTCAGTGGTAGAGCACTCGGCTGTTAACCGAGTGGTCGTAGGTTCGAATCCTACCTGCGGAGCCATTTTGGAGAGCTGTCCGAGTGGCCGAAGGAGCACGATTGGAAATCGTGTAGGCGGGTAACCCTGTCTCAAGGGTTCAAATCCCTTGCTCTCCGCCATATAACTCAGGACAAATATAATGGCCCGTTGGTCAAGCGGTTAAGACACCGCCCTTTCACGGCGGTAACACGGGTTCGAGTCCCGTACGGGTCACCATTTTATTACGGAGGATTAGCTCAGCTGGGAGAGCACCTGCCTTACAAGCAGGGGGTCGGCGGTTCGAGCCCGTCATCCTCCACCATATCTTTAAAATTTATCAATACTCTTATTATAGCGGGGTGGAGCACGAACGAATATGCTTCGAAGGAATTACTTCAGCATACCAATCGAGCCGCTACTTGCATAAACATCCTGAGATTGGGATGGTCTTAACGAAATAAACTTCATGGATCTAATTAAAATAGTATCCACATTATCGCGGGGTGGAGCAGTCTGGTAGCTCGTCGGGCTCATAACCCGAAGGTCGCAGGTTCAAATCCTGTCCCCGCAACCAAATGGTCCCGTGGTGTAGCGGTTAACATGCCTGCCTGTCACGCAGGAGATCGCCGGTTCGATCCCGGTCGGGACCGCCATTTAAGTTGGCTCGGTAGCTCAGTCGGTAGAGCAGAGGACTGAAAATCCTCGTGTCGGCGGTTCGATTCCGTCCCGAGCCACCATATTAAATATCATAATTTGCCGACTTAGCTCAATTGGTAGAGCAGGAACGAATAAGCTTCGTAGCAAAGCTTCAGCGTACTTGTTGAGAAGCATCTTGAATCACTTACTGAGACAAGGACGATTAAGAGTTGAATTGATTAAGGCAACGTATCAAATTTAAGATATATAATTTTATTAAGCCGACTTAGCTCAATTGGTAGAGCAACTGACTTGTAATCAGTAGGTTGGGGGTTCAAGTCCTCTAGTCGGCACTCTTTAACCGGAGGGGTAGCGAAGTGGCTAAACGCGGCGGACTGTAAATCCGCTCCCTGTGGGTTCGGCGGTTCGAATCCGTCCCCCTCCACCATTTATTTATAGGGGCATAGTTTAACGGTAGAATAGAGGTCTCCAAAACCTTTGGTGTGGGTTCGATTCCTACTGCCCCTGCCAAATAATACTATAATGGCGGTCGTGGCGAAGTGGTTAACGCATCGGATTGTGGTTCCGACACTCGTGGGTTCGATTCCCATCGGTCGCCCCATTTAAATTATAATAATGATTTCTCAAGTGAGTAATAAAATTAATATTAAATTGAATATAGTATAATAAGTTCTTAATTAATGGGCTATAGCCAAGCGGTAAGGCAACGGATTTTGATTCCGTCATGCCCTGGTTCGAATCCAGGTAGCCCAGCCATTATGCGGAAGTAGTTCAGTGGTAGAATACAACCTTGCCAAGGTTGGGGTCGCGGGTTCGAACCCCGTCTTCCGCTCCAAATTATGGCGGTATAGCCAAGTGGTAAGGCAGAGGTCTGCAAAACCTTTATCATCGGTTCAAATCCGGTTACCGCCTTTTAATTTACTTCTGCCGGGGTGGTGGAATGGCAGACACACAGGACTTAAAATCCTGCGGGGGTTGACCCCGTGCCGGTTCGAGTCCGGCCCTCGGTATCAAAAAAACCTCTTACAAATGTAAGAGGTTTTTGTTTAGGGAATTTTTAGCTCTTTCTCTTGGAGCATATCGCACTGATACGAAGTTGTTGAGGAACGTTTCTAAACTCAAAAATACGAACAATATTTGAACTATGTTGATAAAGTTGTGAACTTCGTTGATATATTGCGTATTCTCGTTGATATACTTTTTTAGCCACTTAATTCTGGGGAAAACCAGCTTAATTATCGTAGATCCGGCTCAATTATCGCCAGCCCTAGCTTTATTCCAGTTTTAGATTGGACAATTTGACTTTCATATATTATAATTAATTTATAAATTTTGGCGGTGTGGTGGAATGGCAGACACGCCTGACTCAAAATCAGGTATCTTCACGGATGTGCAGGTTCAAGTCCTGTCACCGCTATATTGAAAACAAGGAAAAGGGTTTTGCAGAAATGCAGAACTCTTTTTTTGATTTAAAAAGTTTAATTATTGTAATACGCATAGTTCTAAACTAATATCGCATTCAGTGTAAAAAATAAGGCAGCGACTATCTCAATGGTCGCTGCCTATCTTTATTAATTTATCTCTGCAGCTCTCACTGCATTTTAACAAATTTAGTTTTTTTCTTTGCATTGTACCAATCATAGTTATTTTCTTTTGTTTTCCTCTTATTCGCTAAAGCAACTACTAAACCAGTTGTTGCTACTAACAGACTAGCTGCTGCTACTTTAAAAGTAAATTGCTTTGCATTTTTTAATTTCTCATTATTGTAGCGATCAAGCTCCATCAGTGTATCCTGTGTAAAATCAATTCTGTCATTCGTTTCTTCAATTAAACTACAGACACCTTCTAAACTTTCAACTAGCGGATCTTTTTCTTCAATTGCCATAGTATCTGTCATAACAACTCTCCTCCTATTTTTACCTTATAATAGAAGAATTCTATGGGATAATTGGCGATACCTTTATTCAAATTTCTACAAATCTTTCAAAATCTCTTATATAAGCTCAATAATGTTTTGATTAGTATTAGTTCATGTATTTGATACAACGTTCATTTCCGAGAAGAAATTGGATAGCAGCTACTTAATTAACATACTTGTTTCGACAAAATTTGCATTTATTCTTGAATATATGACATATTTATGATAAATTTAATTACAAGTTCATTAAAAACCTACTAAATACTTATTACATTTGTATTAGTAGCTTAGCACTTATAACTTGATAACAACGCAGTGTATTGATTCAATGAAGAACGATACATTGCGTTTTTTTATATTTAAAAAGAATTTTAAAGAAAGCTTTTGTGTCATAATTAGATAAATAATTAATTTTCTGACTAGAATAGAAAATATAATTTGTAAATTAACAGGCAGTTAGGTGATTCTTGTGAATATTAAAGAATTTCAAAAGGAATTGATTTCATATAGTAAGGAAATTGGAATAGATAAGATTGGTTTTACGACTGTTGATCCGTTTTTAACATTAAAGAGTCGTTTGTATAATCAGCAGGAATTAAATTTTCAATCGGGTTTTGAGACAAAGGATATTGAAAGAAGGGTAGATGCTAGAAAGATTATGACAGAAGCAAATTCAATTATTGCAATTGCTTTAGCATATCCTTCTAAGTTGAAAAATCCTCCTAAAAGCAAAAAAGGTTCTACAAGAGGTATATTTTGTAGAGCTTCTTGGGGCGAGGATTACCATATAGTAGTTAAAAAGAAATTACTACAGCTTGAGTCATTTATTTTATTGCATTATCCAAATGCAAAGGTACAGTCGATGGTCGATACGGGTGAGTTAGTAGACCGAGCTGTAGCAGAGCGTGCGGGGTTAGGTTGGAGCGCTAAAAATTGCTCTATTATTACTCCAGAATTTGGTTCATATGTATATTTAGGAGAAATGATTACTTCTTTACCCTTTGAGCCGGATACACCTATTGAGGATCAATGTGGGGAGTGCACAAAGTGTATAGATGTATGTCCTACAAGTGCTATTGTTTCACCAGGTCAATTGAATGCTAAGAATTGTATAGCATTTTTAACTCAAACAAAAGAAATGATTCCTGTTGAGTTTCGAAAAGAGATTGGAAATCGTATATATGGTTGTGATACTTGTCAGACTGTATGTCCTAAAAATAAAGGCGTTAATTTTACTCATCATGCAGAGATGGAAGCAGATGCTGAGTCTGTTAAACCCTTATTACGTTCAGTATTAAAGTTGAGTAATAGAGAGTTTAAAAGTAGGTTTGGTCAAATGTCTGGGTCATGGAGAGGAAAGAATCCTATTCAGCGAAATGCTATTTTGGCATTGGCCCATTTTAAAGACGAATCAGCAATAGAGGATTTAAAACAATTAGCAAAAAAAGATGTGCGGCCTGTAATCAGAGGAACTGCTATCTGGGCTATTTCAGAAATAGAAGGAGAGGACGGTACTCCTTTTATCGAAAGTTGTTTACAATATGAGGAAGACGAGATTGTTTTAAATGAAATTAATGCTATTCTTTCGAAGTAAAGAATAATGAGTGGTATAATCTCCTATTTTTCAACATCGTATAGAATATAAATAAATGTTGAAAAGGGGGATTATCTTGTTTAATCGCGACCTTTTAGAGCGTTATTTAAAAAAAAGATTACAGCTTTATTTTGGTGAAGGACAAAGAAGCCATCTTATTCAAGAGCAAGAATATCAGACGATTCAACGTAAAGTTGAACTATATAATAAGCGTAATGTTTCTTTAGTAAAGGTATATGGAAACCTCGAGGTTAGCAATCTTTGGAGCGAAAATGACATAACGTATATTAATTATACTTTGCATACTAGATATTTTTTAAAGCAAACTGATTTATATTTTGAAGAAGATCAAGAACAAAGACAAATGGCGATTGAAAAAGAAGAGATTTTATATGATATCGCCTTTCCAGTTGATTATCATCTTGAACCCTTTGAAGTCGAGGAAGAAGAAGACATAGCTGAAAGTGAGTCATCTGATCGAAATAGTGGATATAACCGATTTAATGCTGTTAAATATGCTGAAACATGGTGGGATGGCCATAATAAGGAATATCCTTTGTATGCCAATGATTGCACTAACTTTATATCCCAATGCTTAAGGGCTGGTGGAGTTAAAATGGTTGGAATGCCAAAACCTGGAGTAGGTTGGTGGTATAGAAATCATTCGAACAGTAGTTATAGCTGGAGAGTTGCACATGCGTTAAGGCGATTTCTGCCAAATGCTAAAAGTGAAATTAAGGCAGAAGAAGTGTCTTCTCAAATGCAGCTTTCATTAGGAGATATTATTGTATATGATTTCGAAGGTGATGGTGTTTGGAATCACTGTACAATTGTCGTTGCTAAGGATGAAAATGGTGAACCATTAGTGAATGCACATACTGTTAATAGTCGTAAAAGATATTGGTCATATTATGACTCAACTGCTTTTACAGAGAATATAAAGTACAAGTTTTTTCATATAATTGATGGTTTTTCTAATGCTCCGATGGAATAATACCTTATTAATAATGAATTTGGTATAATAGAGAGCATTGAAACAATATAGAGGTGAAAGAGATGGGAATACACGTTGTATTATATCAACCACAAATTCCAGCAAATACAGGGAATATTGCACGTACTTGTGCAGGAACTGATACAAGTTTGCATTTAATTCGTCCATTAGGATTTTCAACTGATGATAAAATGTTAAAAAGAGCTGGACTTGATTATTGGGAACATGTAGATATTCATTATCATGATTCCTTAGATGATTTATTTGATAAATATAAAGATGGAAAGTTTTATTTTATTACTAAATTTGGCGAAAAAACTTATTCTAACTTTGACTATACAAATTTAGATGAAGAAATTTTCTTTGTATTTGGTAGAGAAACTACAGGTCTTCCAAAGGAATTAATTGAAAAAAATATGGAAACTTGTTTACGTATACCGATGACAGATCATATTAGATCTCTAAATTTATCAAACACTGCTGCAATTTTAATTTACGAAGCTTTACGTCAGCAAGATTTTCGCGAATTGCTAAAAGTAAAGGATTATACGAAATAATAAACAAAAGTCACCTTAAATGGTGATTTTTTTTTTTGCATTTAACTTTAATGTAACTTAATTAAAAGACTAATCAGCAAAAAAAGATGCTTCCATAAAAACGGCTAAAATAAATTAAGATCCGTTTTTAGAAGCATCCTTTGAAATATTATCGGTTTTTCAGTCCAGGTCTGTCATTATATCCAGCTGCGAAAATTGCTGTCAAGAATGATGCTGTAACTAATAAAATTAATACTAGTCTCATCAGTATGTATCCTCCCAATTGAAAAATTCCCAATACCCTAAACTTATTATACAAAAAAAACGTAGAATTATGAAAGGAAATTTATCAAACTAGATTCAAATGAAGGACAATTACGCTTGCTACTAATTTTCTTTTAAAAAATCTAATAGCCCACATATAAAAATAAGAATAATCCATTCAAAATACTGTAAAGCAATTTACTATGATTGCTGTGTTAGAAAGGTACATTCATGCTCCCAAATAATAGCGATTATCTATACTACTAATCGTAAGAAAGGAAATGATCCGTTCTTAGAATCTCGTGACTTTAGTCATAATACGTTCAACAGATTAGAAAGTGATAAAATATATTTTCCTAAAGAAAGATATAGCATGAGTACGGACATCCTTGCATATCCTTTAATAATCTCTCTTACAGATGAGAAGAAGGAGGTACTTGTCCATGGATATTTTAAAGAAACTTGAGCAGCACCGGGACATGGAACAAAGACTGAGATGGGAAGGCACTTTTGCTGAGTATCTTGAAATGTTAAAAGAAGAGCCATTGGTTGCACAAACTGCACATTCTAGAATTTATAATATGATTAAAGACGCAGGTATTGAAGAAGTTAATGGTAAAAAAACCTATAGTTTCTTTAATAACAACCTATATGGATTAGAAGAAGCTTTAGAGAGGCTCGTGGAAGAATACTTCCATCCCGCTGCCAAGAGATTAGATGTAAAAAAACGTATTTTATTATTAATGGGTCCTGTAAGTGGTGGTAAATCTACACTAGTTACGATGTTAAAGAGAGGCTTAGAATCTTATTCAAGGAATGATCAAGGTGCAATCTACGCAATTAAAGGTTGCCCGATGCATGAAGATCCATTGCATTTAATTCCTAACCATTTGAGAGATGACTTTTTCACTGAATATGGAGTTCGAATTGAAGGAAATCTTTCACCTTTAAATTTAATGAGACTTGAACAAGAGTTTGGTGGAAGAATTGAAGATGTTATGGTAGAAAGAATTTTCTTATCAGAGGATCGTCGGGTTGGAATAGGTACCTTTAGTCCATCAGATCCTAAGTCCCAAGATATTGCAGACTTAACAGGTAGTATTGATTTTTCCACAATTGCTCAATTTGGATCGGAATCAGATCCACGTGCTTATCGATTTGATGGTGAATTGAATAAAGCTAACCGGGGAATGATGGAATTCCAAGAGATGTTAAAATGTGATGAAAAGTTTTTATGGCACTTACTATCCCTGACGCAAGAAGGTAACTTTAAGGCAGGGCGTTTTGCATTGATTTCTGCGGATGAACTAATCATTGCACATACGAATGAAACAGAGTACAGATCCTTTATTAACAATAAGAAGAATGAAGCGCTACACTCGCGTATTATTGTAATGCCAATTCCGTACAATTTAAGAGTAAGTGAAGAAGAGAGAATTTATCAAAAAATGATCTCTGAAAGTGATGTTTCAAATGTTCATATTGCTCCACATACATTACGTGTTGCAGCAATGTTTACAATTCTTACTCGTTTAAAAGAACCAAAACGAGGAGATATTGATTTAGTGAAGAAGATGCGTTTATATGATGGTGAAATGGTAGAAGGCTATAACACGGTTGATTTAGAAGAACTGAAGAAGGAATATTTAGATGAAGGTATGCATGGTATCGATCCACGTTATGTAATTAACCGTATTTCATCTACAATTATTCGAAAAGAGATTCCATCCATTAATGCGTTAGATGTTTTACGTTCATTAAAAGATGGATTGGATCAGCACCCTTCAATTTCAAATGAAGACCGTGAAAGATATATGAACTTTATATCAATCGCACGAAAAGAATACGATGATATAGCGAAAAATGAAGTTCAAAAGGCTTTCGTGTACTCATATGAGGAGTCTGCTAAAACATTGATGGATAACTATCTAGATAATGTTGAAGCTTATTGCAACAAGAATAAGCTGCGTGATCCTCTAACTGGTGAAGAAATGAATCCAGATGAGAAACTAATGCGTTCGATTGAGGAGCAAATTGGAATTTCTGAAAATGCGAAGAAAGCATTCCGCGAAGAAATCTTAATTCGAATTTCAGCATATGCTCGAAAAGGAAAACGTTTTGATTATAATTCACATGAAAGATTAAAAGAGGCAATTCAAAAGAAACTTTTTTCAGATTTAAAGGATGTTGTAAAAATCACGACATCCACAAAAACGCCGGATGAGCGTCAGTTAAAGAAAATTAATGATGTAGTTAGTCGTCTAATTGATGAGTATGGATATAACTCATCATCAGCAAATGAATTATTACGCTATGTAGGCTCATTACTAAACCGATAAAATGTTTAAGCGGCTATCTATTAGATAGCCGTTTTCTTTTGCAATTCAAATCGTTTATCCTATAATTATAATAATCAATAATAGAAGGGTGAGTAGCGTTTATGAAAAGAATTCAACTAACTGAAGGTCTTGAGTTTTCACAAATAATCCATGGTTTATGGCGCTTAGGCGAATGGAATATGACATCCGAACAATTAGTAGCGTTTATAGAAGAGTGTATCGAATTAGGCATTACAACTTTTGATCATGCCGATATTTATGGAGGATATACTTGTGAAGAAATTTTTGGAAAAGCTTTAGCATTAAAACCGGAGCTAAGAGAAAATATTCAAATCATTACTAAATGTGGCATCAAGTTAAAATCATCAAAATTTCCGGAATTGAAAATGAATCATTATGATACTAGTAAAGAACATATTTTGATGAGCGTTAACAATTCTTTGAAAAATCTTCAAACGGATTATATCGATTTATTATTAATACATAGACCAAATCCTTTTATGAATCCAAAAGAAGTAGCTGAAGCATTTAATCAGCTTCATGCAGAAGGTAAAGTACGTCATTTTGGAGTATCAAACTTTTTACCATCTCAATTTAATGCATTACAAGCTCACCTTGAAATGCCTTTAGTAACTAATCAAATTGAAGTTTCACCGATGCAATTAGAGCATTTTGATAAGGGAACAATTGATTTATTACTTGAAAAAGAGATTGCTCCGATGATCTGGTCTCCACTAGCAGGTGGTCAAATTTTTACAAGTCAGTCTGAAGCTGCGGTACGTGTGCGAGCGATGCTTGAAGAAATTTCTAGTGAGATTGGTGCAAATTCAATTGATGAAGTAATGTATGCATGGCTATTAGCTCATCCTGCTAAAATGATGCCAATCGTTGGTTCTGGTAAAATTGAACGTGTTAAAGCAGCTGTTGAGTCTACAAAATTGAATATGACAGCGGAACAATGGTTAAGAATTTATGTAGCTGGTATGGGGCATAATTTACCATAAAAAAAATAAGTGGAGAACTTTTTCTAGTTTTCCACTTATTTTTTGTTTTTTTTAGTTCAATATTGTGTAATTTTTCTGACAAAAATTGATTAAAATTTTTATATAAATATATTTAATTTTAAGGACTCGTCCTATTTTCTGAAAAAATGGGTGTAAAATTTAGAAGAAACATTGTCAATTATTGTGTCCTTCTGCATATGATAGAGTAATCCATAAAAAAGGGTAGAAAATCACCTACCGAATTAGTTTATGCAAATGTGTATTACTGTGTGACGATTTTTTTATTTTTACAAATAAATCAAAACAAGTAAGGGAGGGAAAGAAAATGAGTAATGAAAATAATGAACATGAACAAAAGCATAATTTTACCATTTCACAGGAAGACTGGACCCTCCATCGTAAAGGACACGATGACCAACAGCGACACCAAGAGAAGGTACAAGAGGCGATAAAAAAGAATTTAGCCGATTTAATCACAGAAGAAAGCATCATAATGTCAAACGGACGCGATGTAGTAAAAATTCCAATTCGGTCACTAGATGAGTATAAGATTAGATACAACTATGATAAAAATAAACACGTTGGTCAGGGTACTGGAGACAGTAAAGTTGGCGATGTAGTAGCAAGAGATGGTTCACAAGGTGGCCAGCCGCAAAAAGGTGCTGGTAAAGGGCAAGGCGCAGGAAAAGAATCAGGTGAAGATTATTATGAGGCAGAGGTTTCACTAATGGAATTAGAGGAAGCTCTTTTTAGTCAGTTAGAATTACCTGATCTAAAAAGAAAAGAACAAGATTTAAACACAGTGGAAAACATTGAATTTAATGATATTCGAAAAACAGGTTTAATGGGTAATATTGATAAAAAGCGAACAATGATGTCTGCATTTAAACGTAATGCCATGAGTGGTACACCGTCATTCTATCCTATATCACCAGAAGACTTAAAATTCCGCACATGGAACGAAATTAGAAAACCTGAATCTAAAGCCGTCGTACTTGCAATGATGGATACGAGCGGAAGTATGGGCTTATGGGAAAAGTATATGGCACGTAGCTTCTTCTTTTGGATGACTAGATTTTTAAGAACAAAGTATGAGTCTGTAGACATTGAGTTTATCGCGCATCATACAGAAGCTAAAGTAGTGACAGAAGAAGAATTTTTCACAAAAGGAGAAAGTGGAGGAACAATCTGTTCATCTGCATATCGAAAAGCATTAGAAGTTATTGAATACAAATATTCACCTGAAAGATACAATATTTATCCATTCCATTTCTCTGATGGAGATAACTTAACATCTGATAATGCTCGCTGTGTAAAATTAGTTCAAGAATTAATGAAAGTTAGCAATATGTTTGGTTATGGGGAAGTAAACCAATACAATCGACACTCTACACTAATGTCCGCGTATAAAAACATTAACGATGAAAAATTCCGCTACTACATCCTAAAACAAAAATCAGATGTTTTCCATTCGATGAAGAGCTTCTTCAAACAAGAATATGAGAAGGCAGCGAAATAATTACTTGAAAATAGTTTTAAAAGATGTACGAATAGAATTGTAAGTGAAAAACAGAAAAGCCCATTATAGGGTTTTTCTGTTTTTTGTTATAACTAGCAATAGATGAGTCATTAATGTAAAGATAGCATGTAAATTGTCCTGAATTCACTAAATAGAAAGAATGTTTACTTGACTAAAATGGAGGCTTTGGATGGCTTACCTATTTCTATGGTAGAACCTTTCAGCTAGGCATTTTTGAAAATTTATTCTATAATTAGTCGGTCACCCAGCAATGGTTGATTGGAAAACTAATAACGTTTCTTGGTATTTTTAAATTAGTTTACGGTAGAGTCAAAAAGGTCAGACTTGAAGTATCCAAATTTATATGAACCAGATGCACCAAAAAAATATATAATATTGGTTTTAATTGAACAAAATTCTTAAAGGTGTGTGAAAACAATGCTAGAAGAGATATTGATGCAAGTCCAAAAAGGCACTTTAAGTATTACAGAGGCGAAAGAAAAGTTAGCAACATATGAGAATTTGGGTTTTGCTAAAGTCGATCATCATCGGAAGAATCGTCAAGGGTTTCCAGAAATAATTTATGGGGAAGGGAAAACGAAAGATCAAATCCTTTCCATTATGAAAGCAATACTATCAAAAGGAGATAGTGTATTAGTTACACGAATTTCAAAAGAAAAAGCAGATTATATTCTTCTTGAGCATCCTGAATTTATTTATAATGAAACAGCACAAATACTTTTCTGGAAAGTTAACAAAAATGAAAAAGAAGGGTATCAGGGATACATAGCAATTGTTTGTGCAGGTACTTCAGATCTAAAAGTAGCAGAGGAAGCAGCAGTAACAGCTGAAGTATTAGGAAGTGAAGTTCGCCGTTTTTATGATGTTGGTGTTGCAGGCATTCATCGCTTATTTGATAATATTGAGCAGATTCAACAGGCGACTGTCTCAGTAGTCGTAGCAGGAATGGAAGGTGCCCTTCCGAGTGTAGTTGGCGGACTCGTTTCGCATCCGGTAATTGCAGTTCCAACAAGCGTTGGCTATGGTGCAAATTTTAATGGATTATCAGCACTTCTTACAATGTTAAATTCATGCGCATCTGGCATAAGTGTTGTAAATATAGACAATGGGTTTGGTGCTGGATACAATGCTGTACTAATAGATAATATAAAAAAGGGGGTCGAAAGAGATGAAAACTCTTTATATTGATTGTTTTTCCGGAGTAAGTGGTGATATGTTCATTGGAGCCCTCCTAGATGCCGGTACAGATCCAAATTTGTTAGAGAAAGAATTAAAAAAGCTAAATTTTGAAGATGAATATCAATTAACCTGGAAAAAAACCGTGAAAAATGGGATTACAAGTACTAAGTTTGATGTAGTGCTAACAGCCAAAGAACACGTTCACGACCATGAACACGATAATGAACATACTCATGATCACGGACATACTCATGATCACGGACATACTCACGATAATGAACATACTCATGATCACGGACATACTCATGATCACGGACATACTCACGATAATGAACATACTCATGATCACGGACATACTCACGATAATGAGTATATTCATGATCACGGACATACTCACGATCATGAATATACTCATGACCATGGACATATTCACAACCACGCTCACCAACATCGTTCATACAGTGATATTGTAAAAATGATTGAATCATCTGAATTAACTCCCGCAGTTAAATCTACTTCATTAAAAATCTTTCGGAAAATTGGTGAAGCGGAAGGACGTATTCATGGTATGCCATTAGAAAAGGTTCACTTCCATGAAGTAGGTGCAGTCGATTCTATTATTGATATTGTCGGAGCTGCAATTTTACTTGAACAATTAGAAATAAAGAGAATCAAGTCTTCAGCAATTCCTGTAGGTACAGGAAAAATACATATTGATCACGGTATTTATCCAGTTCCTGCACCTGCTACACTAGAAATATTAAAAGGTGTACCAATCGAACAGAGCAATATAAGATTTGAACTTACAACCCCGACAGGCGCAGCGATTATAGCTGTGCTAGCAGATGAATTTTGTACGATTCCGTCAATGAAAGTAAATTCAATTGGATATGGTGCTGGAACAAAAACTTTTAAAAATCATCCAAACGTACTTCGTGTCATCATCGGAGAATAAGTAATATTACAGAAATAAAGACTATAATCAACTAATTAAAGGTGTCTTATAAATAAAATGGACGCAACTAAATTAATGTTTATTTCTATATAAATTAGTATAAGAGGTGTATAAAAGTGGTATCTCACCCACATAACAATGAACATATAGATGATGAAATGATCAAGATGGAAGTAAATCTTGATGATATGCCAGGGGAATGGCTTGGCTATGTGATGGATTTACTTTTCGAAGCTGGGGCAAATGATGTATTTTATACACCCATTTATATGAAAAAAAATCGACCAGGAGTTTTGCTACAACTTCTTTCATCTCGTTCTAGAATTCACAAAATGAAAGAAATATTGTTTAAAGAAACAACCACATTAGGTGTTCGATATTATCCATTAACTGTACATCGACTGGAAAGAAAATTTAAGAGCGTTGAAACAATGTGGGGACCTGTAACGGTCAAAGAAGGATACTTTGAAGGTAAACTCACACAAAGAGCTCCAGAGTATGAGGATTGTAAAGAAATCGCCAAACTTCATAATATACCTATAAAACAAGTATATGAGCAGGTTTGGGTAAAATCGGAACTTGTTTAAGGAAAAGTTAGAAATGCGGATAAAGGTGTAGACCTTTATCCGTTTTATTTTTTCAAAAACTCGCATCATGTACGCGGTAATTATAAACCTCCTACTAGTTCATACCAACATGATATAATTAACTTGAAAAAAACTGTTGAAAAAAGAAGCAAAATAAAGAGTTGTTTTCTATTGACAAGATTATTATGAGAATATAAAATGAAAACGTTACTAAAACGTTGAAATTATCAACAGTTAAATTATTTTTTGAATATTTTTAAACAATATATATATGTTGTGTTGCAATATCGTAACTGCTTCTATCTGACTGTGACGCTAAAGTAATGGATTTACATTTTAAAATTTTAAAGTATCTGATATAAATTCTATATTTTAATTTAAAATGAAAGCACTTTCAATGTAAAAGGCAAGAAAGGCGCTATAATTGATGCGTGTTTATAATTAACATACAAATAGTATTATTTTGCATCATTTTTATAGAGCAAACAAAAAAACAAATATAAAGAAGAAGGACAAGGGGGAAAAATAGATGCCTTTAGTAATAGTAGCAATAGGGGTATTGTTGTTAATCATTTTAATCATGGGCTTTAAACTAAATACATTTGTTTCACTAATAATGGTTTCATATGGTGTAGCTTTAGCATTAGGTATTCCTTATACTGATGTTGCTAAATCGATTGAAAACGGTATAGGGGGGACATTGGGGCATATTTCATTAATATTTGGTATGGGTGCGATGCTTGGAAAGTTAATAGCTGATGCAGGTGGTGCGAACCGTATTGCTGTAACCTTAATAGACAAATTTGGAGAAAAAAGAATTCAATGGGCTGTTTTATTTGCTTCATTAATATGTGGTATCGCATTATTCCTTGAAGTTACTATTGTATTATTAATTCCAATTATTTATTCAATTGCAAAAGAATTAAAAATTTCGATTGTACACTTGGGACTTCCTATGGTTACAGCTGCGTTAGTTACTCATGCATTCTTGCCACCACATCCAGGGCCCACTGCTGTAGCTTCTGAATATGGTGCTAATATTGGATTAGTTTTAGTTTATGGAATAATTGTTGCTATTCCAACTGCTATTTTAGCTGGTATTTTATATCCGAAACTTGCTAAAAAGATTGTTCCAACTGCTTGGACTAGCAAAGGTAGTGAATCATTTGGCGTTCAAAAGACATTCAAATTAGAAGAAACGCCTAGCTTTGGGATAAGTGTTTTTACGGCTTTATTTCCTGTAATTTTAATGGCTTTAGGTGCTGGGCTTGATATCATTCAACCTGCTATTGGTTTTGATAATAACATGTTAGTAAAAGTAATTCGTTTTATCGGTAACTCTTCTACTGCTATGGGACTTTCATTGTTATTAGCAGTCTACACAATGGGGCTGAGCAGAAAAGTGCCAATTAAGGAATTAATGAACACTTGTACTTCTGCGATTAATACATTAGGTATGCTACTATTAATTATTGGTGGCGGTGGTGCATTAAAGCAGGTTCTTATTGATGGTGGGGTTGGCGATTATGTAGCAAAACTATTTGCAGGATCTCATATGTCACCGGTCTTATTTGCATGGACTGTAGCTGCTATTTTACGTATCTGTTTGGGTTCAGGTACTGTTGCAACTTTAACAACTGCAGGCTTAGTATTACCTGTACTCGGTACAATGCCTGATGTAAACTTGGAGTTAGTTGCACTTGCAACTGGAGCGGGGAGTGCCGTTGCATCACATGTTAACGATGCAGGATTCTGGATGGTTAAAGAGTCTTTAGGCTTATCTTTGAAAGAAGCATTTGGAACATATACTGTGCTTTCTACTATTGTTGGTGTATCAGGGCTAGTGTTTACTTTATTATTAGATGTAATAGTATAAAATACAAAATGAAGACCATTTTATATCATTTATAAAATGGTTTTTTTTTTCTTATAAAAGTACAAAATAGTATATCATTTATATATTTGAAAAAATATTACCTTAAGAAGTTCTGTATTTCCCTTATAAATAGCTTCAAAATTAGCAATGATTTTAAAGATATCCTTTTTTAAAATATAAAAATGAAATCGCTTTAATGTCTACTTTTACTTTGTAAGAAATTCGTTTATAATTAAGATGTGTTGCAAAATGCAAAAATAAACCATTTTGATAAGAGGTTGTTAAAGTGACGAGTGATTTTGCATCGATTCAAGAGACGATTAATACATGTTATGAAAACAATATTCAATAATATAGAGATAGGTGGAATTAATATGAATGAGAAATATGAACGCTTGAAAGCAATTTTAAAGAATATGAATAATGTTGTAGTTGCCTTTTCTGGTGGAGTAGATAGTACGTTTTTATTAAAAGTGGCGGTAGACGTATTAGGAGTAGAAAACGTATTGGCTGTAACGGCTGACTCTGAAACATACCCTTCAAGCGAATTAGAAGAAGCAAGGAAGTTGGCTAAACAGATTGGTGCCACTCATCAAGTTATTGAAACTTCTGAACTAAATATTCCAGGGTACACTGAAAACGATCGGAACCGATGTTATTACTGTAAAAACGGTTTGTTTGAACAAATAGTACCGATTATGCATAAGAACGGATTTAATAATGTTGTATATGGTCTAATTGCTGATGATATGAATGAACACCGTCCTGGGGTACGGGCTGCTAAAGAACATGGTGTACGTGGTCCTCTTCAAGAGGCGGAGCTCTTTAAAGAAGAAATTCGTCATCTTTCAAAGCAATTAGGTTTGCCAACTTGGGAAAAACCATCATTTGCATGTTTATCATCTAGAATCGCATATGGTGAAAAAATAACGATAGAAAAATTAACAAAGGTTGAAAAATCTGAGGCATATATAAAAGCAATTGGAATTAGGCAAGTACGGGTTCGAACTCATCAAGATATTGCTAGGATTGAAGTAGAGACTCAAGATATGCAATTGGTATTGAAAAACTATGAAGATATCGTGAAAAACCTTCAACAATTCGGATATAAATATGTAACGCTCGATCTTCAAGGTTATGTGAGTGGCAGCATGAATAAAGTATTAACAACAAGCTTTACTACAGATGAGTCATAATAGAAAATAGAAGTATTAAGATTTAGTAGGTGAAGAGAAAATGATAAGAGCTTTGGTTATTGTTCCTTATGAGGGACTATCAGAAATGATGAAAGAAATCCAACAGGAAGTGGAAGATTTTCAATTTCGAATTGAAATAGGGAATTTACATGAAGGTGTGGCTATAGCCAAGGAATTAGAAAATCATGGCTATCATGTTATCATTAGCCGTGGTGGTACAGCTTCATTGATACAGGAGACAGTATCAATTCCAGTCATAGACATTCAAGTATCCGGCTACGATGTGTTACGAATGATAACACTTGTACAGGGGTTTTCGCGAAAAGCTGCTATAGTTGGTTTCTCGAATATTACACAAGGTGCTGCTACGATATGCAAGCTTCTTGATTTAGATATAAAAACATTAACGATTACTAAAGAGATAGAAGTTAAAGATAAATTATTAAATCTAAAAAAACTTGACTATGAAGTAATAATTGGAGATGTAGTTACAGTACAAGCTGCCAAACAATTGGGACTTACTGGTGTATTAATTACTTCTGGTAAGGAAGCTATTGTTGAAGCTTTAGAAGAAGCGAGAAGGACATTTAGAATATTCTCTCGTTTGCAACATGATGTTTCATTATTTCAATCTATCCTTGATTATAACGAACAGGCTGTAGGGATTTTTAATAACGAGGGGAAAATCGTTTATGGGAATGATCAATTTAATAAAGAATTTCAGTGGATGAAAATAGAGAATTCTTCAGATATAAAAATGATGGTACAAGAAACAATATTAATGCAGGAAAAACAAACCAAATCAATTCATGTAGACCACTCAATTTGGAAAATAACGGCATATCCTAAAGAGGATGCTATTGTATTACTTTTTGACAAAAATCTACTTAAATCATCTGTTTCTCAAGATAGGGAAGTGAAGCAGCATACAATAGTATTTTATACATCATATACACAAATACCTATTTCAGGAAAAAGTAATCAGATTCAGAAAGTATTATCACAAATCGATCAATATAGTAAAGTTGAAAAACCTGTGTGGATTTCCGGTGAAGAAGGAAATGGAAAAGAATTGGTTGCACAAGCCATTTATTTTAAAAAGAAAAAAATGAATGAACAATTAATCGTTTTTAATTGCAACTTATTAAATAATGATCAACTTAACGATTTAGTAATTGAAAACTTTTTTAAAACCTACTCCAACGCTGTCTTTTATTTGAAAAATATTGATAAATTGAACTTTGAATTACAAAATGAGTTATGTGAAGTTATCAAAAATTATAACAAGCTTCAATGGCTAGTGTCTTCTGAGGATAACATCGAAGAAAAAGTCAAAAACGGAACGTTTAATCGAGAATTATATCAAATACTGGGGCAATCAAAGATTTATATTCCTCCTCTACGAGAAAGAAAACAAGATATTGAGGACTTAGTTCACGTATTTATTTCTGAATTGCATCCGAAATATGGAAATAAAGTTGTTGGGATCCGACTTGATGCAATGAACGAAATTACCACCTATGATTGGCCTGGGAATGTAGAACAACTTAAATTAGTAATCGAAAAAGTGTTTTTACAAACACCTTCGTATTATATTGAAAGGCAAGATGTCGAAAACGTTCTAAAACAATTAGAACAGCCGGAAAACAGTCAACTAACACCGATTAATATAAGTGGAACGTTGGAAGAAATTGAAAAACTGGTTATAAATAAAGTCCTCGAAGAGGAAGGGTTAAATCAATCTAAAGCAGCAAAACGTTTAGGGATTAACCGTTCAACTTTGTGGCGCAAGCTGAAATAACAGCTTGCTTTTTTTTTTTTTTAGGTGATTGTAATTCAATAAAACGTGATGTAAAAAGCAACATGTTGTTTAAAAATATATTTGCACCATTAAAACAATTGCTAAATGCAACATTTTGTTTTATTATTAATAGTGTTGAAAGCGATTTATATCAAAAGAAGTATAAAACTACTAGAAAACTAAAATGGTGTGTTGCAGAATAAGGTTTCTAAGTTTTCTAAGCCAAATGAAACTTAACTTGTATAGGTCATTCCGGTCAGAAAAACACTATAAAACGAATTTTGCGTACAAAGGGGGGAGGGACGCAGGTGAAACTAGCAGTTATTGCAGATGATTTAACAGGTGCAAATGATACTGGTGTTCAATTTGCCAAACAGGGGTTAAACACGACAGTGTTGTTTTCGGATACACAATTACAAACAACACATTTAAATGAAGATGTTATTGTATTAAATTCAGATAGCCGTGCATTAAATGCAGGAAAGGCATATGAAGTAGTTTTTAATCTATCATCACAATTGAGGAAATTAAATGTTTTAAAAGTCTTTAAGAAAATCGATTCAACCTTGAGGGGAAATATTGGTCCAGAAATCGATGCAGTAATGGACGTATTTAAGTATAAGACATCGTTTGTGGTACCTGCTTTCCCGAAAAGTAATCGAATTACAATAAATGGAAAGCATTATGTTAAAGGTGTACTACTTGAGGAAACTGAAATTGCGCATGATCCTGTCTGCCCAGTTAATGAAAGTTTCCTGCCAAAATTGTTGCAAGAGCAAAGTAAACGAAAAGTTGAAATGCTTTCTATTGCAGATGTGCGAAAAGGTAAAAGTCATTTATTAACAAAAATGAAAGAAATCACTTCAAGTAAAGTTTCAAAAATTATCGTTGTAGATGCAACTACTGATGATGAACTAAAGGCGATTGTTGAAGCAACAGAGCATTTAAGTGAGAATTTTCTATGGGTTGGCTCAGCTGGAATTGCTTATCATCTTTTCAATACTGGTCAAAGTGAAGAGCCATTAAAAAAGTCACAGGTTAGCGAACGGTCACCAGTACTAGTGGTGGCAGGCAGTGTGAATCCTATTATTCAAAGGCAAATTCAACATCTGAAAGAGAAAAATAATGTGAAAGAAATCATTATTTCTCCTGAAGAGTTCCTTTATAAAGATAGGAGAAAATGTGAAATTCAACGCATTGTTAAAGCTGGTCAATTAGTACTTGATAAAGGTGATTTAGTAGTGACCACCAATCGTAAGCGGGAAGCGATTAGTCGAGTTAAGGACCTGCAAAGTAGTTTGGGTTTAACGAACTTTGATGTAGGCAATATAATTGCGCGATCTATGGGAGAAATTGCAAGTGAATTAATATTTGCTAATAAGTTAATTGGGGCGATTCTAACTGGTGGGGATATTGCAGAAGCTACATGTAAAGAGTTAAATAGCGAGGGGATTCGTGTGATCGGTGAGGTGGAAGCTGGTATTCCTTATGGAAAGTTATTTGGTGGGGCGTTTAATAATATGCCTTTAGTTACAAAAGCAGGTGCTTTTGGAACCGAGGAGGCACTTTCAAAAGCTCTTCAAACGATTATAAAATTAGATCAGCATTTTAAAAATTGAGATAAGCAATGAACTAATAACAATTATCAATGAATCTTAAAGTACAGAATTAGAACTATACATTAATAACTCGTTAAAAAATAGGAAAAACGCCAATATGAAATAAAATGAGATAACGGAGGAAATGATGATGACAAGTATTTTACCAAGTATCGCGATTACAATGGGGGATCCATCAGGAGTTGGCCCAGAAATTATCGTTAAATCTTTGAATGATAGAAATATATTTGAGAATTGTAAACCTTTTGTAATTGGTGATTCTAAAGTATTAAAAAAAGCTTTAAGTGTAACGAATATTGAACTTCAATTAAATAGCATTTCAAATCCTGAGGATGCAAAAAGTGAATATGGAACAATTGATATTATCGATTTAGATTTAGTTTCTGAAGACTTACCATGGGGACAAGTTTCTTCTGAAGCTGGAAATGCTGCATTTCGTTATTTGGAAAAGGCGATTGGGTATGCTAATGAGGAAAGAATTCAAGGTATTTGTACAGCACCTTTAAATAAAGAAGCTCTTCATAAAGCTGGTCATATTTATCCTGGTCACACTGAGATTTTAGCAGAATTAACAAATACAAAAGATTATGCAATGATGCTTTCAGCTCCTGGCTTAAGAGTAATTCATGTAACAACACATGTTGGAATTATTGATGCCATAAATAAAATTAATGTAGACCGTCAATATACGGTTATAAAACTTGCACATGAAACATTACAAAAAGCAGGGATTCAATCTCCACGAATTGCAGTTTGTGGTATAAACCCTCATGCGGGAGAAAATGGACTTTTTGGAAATGGTGAAGAAGAAGAAAAAATTGTTCCTGCTGTAGAAAAAGCTCAGGCAGAAGGGATTAATGTACAAGGACCGCTACCAGCAGATACTCTATTCTTTAGAGCAAGACGTGGAGATTTTGATATTGTTGTAGCGCAATATCACGATCAAGGGCATGGTCCAATTAAAGTATTAGGTCTAGAGGCTGGAGTTAACATAACTGTAGGTCTGCCAACAATACGTACAAGTGTAGATCATGGAACAGCTTTTGATATCGCTGGAAAAAATATTGCAGATGAACAATCGTTAAAAGAAGCACTTCGAATGGCAATTGAATTAGCTCCTGGGAATTTAACAAAATAATTGTACCTGATATTTATGCAATGACAATAGGTCGATTTAAAGAATCTCTTGTTGCTTTATATACGGTTAGTGTAAGTTCTCGTGTAGTGTGAAAGTTCGAAATTATATTTTTATTTTGAAAGGAGAGTCGTATAATGTCTTTTCCAAAGTTCGCTAAAATAAAACAAAAATTTCACGTCAAAAGCTTAAAAGATATCCCTGCAACGATTTCGGACCAATTTAATTTTATAAAGGCTGATGAGAAAATAAAGCCTGGCATGGAGATTGCAATTACCGTTGGAAGCAGGGGAATTGCTAATATTCCTATAATCGTTAAAAGTGTTGCTGATGAAATTAAAAAAAGAGGTGCAATACCTTTTATTATTCCTGCAATGGGTAGCCATGGCGGAGCTACAGCTGAAGGACAAATCGAGGTTTTAGAGGGATTAGGAGTAACCGAAGATTCTACTGGATGTGAAATTAGATCATCAATGGATGTAGATGTTATTGGAGAAACATCTGATGGCATACCCGTTTTTATTGATCAGTATGCAAATAAAGCGGATGGAATTATTGTAATGGGCCGTGTTAAACCTCATACCGATTTTAAAAACAAAATTGAAAGTGGCGTTTTAAAAATGGCCTCAATTGGAATGGGAAAACACAAACAGGCATTGGCCCTACACACTCACGGTATTAAAGGGATTAGTGAAATGATGCCCGAGGTTGGCAAGGTAGCAATTAGCAATTCAAATACTTTATTCGGTATAGCCATTGTTGAAAACGCTCATGAAGAAACAGCCATCATCGAAGCAATCGAAGCAGACAGGGTTGAAGAACGTGAAAGAGAAATCTTAAAACAAGCATTTGATTTAATGCCGAGTCTTCCAGTAGATGAAATCGATATTTTAGTTGTTGATGAAATTGGTAAAAACCACAGTGGAACAGGTATGGATACGAATATTATTGGACGAATCCGAGTGTTAGGAGTAGAAGAGCCGAAAAAACCCAATATCAAATATGTCATTGCTTCAAATTTGAGTGAAGCTAGCCATGGTAATGCGTTAGGCATTGGATTAGCTGATTTAACAACAAAGCGTTTATTTGAAAAAATTGATTACAAATCAATGAATGAAAATGTTGTCACTAGTACATTTTTAGATCGTGCAAAAATTCCAATTGTGCTAGATAACGACCAAGAAGCATTAAAAGCAGCTTTACGTGCTACATGGGGAGTTGTTTCGGAAGAGGCGAGAATTGTAAGGATCCCAAACACCCTTCATATTGGAGAACTATATATATCTGAAGTCATTTTCAATGAGTTGAAAGATAAAGAAAACATAGAAGTATTAGAGAACCTGCAAAATATGAAGTTTGATGAAGAAGGATACTTCTTGCCAATGTAAAAGTTCGCTTAACTATTATTAGGTTAGTGGAATTGGATACAACCTTAACAGTTTTAGTAGAAACAAGTCATTGCTTTAGTGATGACTTGTTTCTAATTTATTTAAGAAATAAAAATCGGAGGTGCAAAATGGATGCAACCTTTTTATCGGTTCTGATTTTAGGATTCTTGCTTGGAATCAAGCATGCCATTGAACCGGATCATGTAATTGCTGTGTCTACAATTGCAAGTCAAAGTAAAAAACTTTATCGTTCCTCACTTGCAGGAGTATTCTGGGGAATTGGTCATACTACTACCTTATTTATAGTTGGTATAATTCTGCTTTTAATGAAAGGTCAAATACCTGAAAAATGGGCTATGTCACTTGAATTTCTAGTAGGTATTATGTTAGTTTATCTTGGGATCAAAACGATCACATCATTTAGAAAAACACAAGTTGATTACAAGGAATATGGTAATGGAATTGGTAATAATCTTGGAAATCAGCAGTCTATCAAACTATCTTATATAAAATCAATGATTATTGGTTTTGTTCATGGTCTTGCTGGAAGTGGGGCTATGGTGCTATTAACTTTGAGTACTGTTAATAGTGTATGGGAATCAGCAATTTATATCCTTATTTTTGGATTTGGAACTGTTTTAGGCATGCTTTTCTTTACAACCATTCTAGGAATTCCGTTTATATTGAGTTTTAAAAAAGTAACGTTGAATAAAACTCTAACACAAATTACTGGTGTAATTAGTACAGTATTTGGAGTTTATTACATGTATAATTTAGGAGTGACAGAAGGATTATTTAAATTGTGGTTATTATAGATAAATACACTGTGGGAATGGGATCTATATTTAAGCTGTTGACAATGTAAATAGGAAAACGAAAACCTATATAGGAAATATTCTATATAGGTTTTTAGTTTTTCTTTACACTTCTTTCTAAGTTCTAAGCAAGATCAGTTTTGAAATGCCTAAATGAAACATCTTAATGAGTATCTAGAAAAATGATAATTGAAAGACTCGGATATATCATATAGTGTATCCGAAACAAGTAAACCAATACAATCGACATAGTAAGCTAATGTCCGCGTATAAAAACATAAATGACGAGAAATTTCGCTATTATATTATAAGCCAAAAGTCAGATTTGTTTCACTCAATGAAGAGCTTCTTTAAACAGGAGTATGAGAAAGCGAATAGTAGTTGGGTATGGAGAATTAAATGGAGTGCGAAATTCGTAGAATGTGAGAAACAGAGAGACCCTATTGAGGCTTTTTCTGTTTTTTTGTCATAAATACCCAAACTTTAATAATGTCATAGAGGATCCTTTTTCAACATAATGGCAAAATAGCCGAACAAGAAAATTTTAAAAAAATATCGAATATTATTTAAATGTAATAAATCTAAAGGCAGAATTTTATGAGCGTAATAATAAGTTATAATAATCAATAGGATAGATGAAATATCTATTGGTAAAGATATACTTGGCAGTAATTGTAATAAGGCTTTTTTGTCTTTATTAAAATTATTGAAAAAGGTTAATTAAATTAAAGAAGGTTTTAATTAAGGCTACTATATTTTCAGAACTTTAATGTCCAATTCAATTTGTTATTGGTTAATTTAAATCTATTTTTAAATTAAAACTTTAAATTCTGCTTCTGGACAAGATAACAGATCAACTTACATATTATTTTAATGTACTATTAAATTTTATTAGCTGTTACTCTTTTTCATTTAGGAACTGATATCTATAAAATTTAAATCAAATAATTTATTATTTTTTCTTCTATATTAATTCAACCTCATAGTATTTGTGAATATACATGAATTTTCATCGCAATTCGACTTTAAATATATTAAGTAATATTTAATAGTAAGTTGTTTAAAGATGCTATTAAGTTTTTTTGCTTAAAATATTTATTTACTACATGGTTAAGATGAATAACTATTGTGGATTTTAAATAAAATATTTATGTTGCAAATCTAGTTTCTACCTATTTTAATATTTAAAGGCTAATGAGAAGGGAGATTTTTATATGAAAAATAATAATATTCCAGATCAAAAAGAACACACAGCAGCAGGTCAATGTCCAATTACACATCATAAGGATAGTGCAATTACAACTTCACGAGCTCTTGGGGGTACAACTAATAAAGATTGGTGGCCAAATCAATTAAATATAGATGTACTTCACCAGCATGATAGAAAGCCGAATCCAATGGATCCAGAATTTAATTATAAGGAAGCTTTTTCAAAGCTAGACTACGAGGCATTAAAAAATGATTTACGTGTATTAATGACAGACAGTCAAGAATGGTGGCCGGCAGACTATGGTCATTATGGACCGTTTTTTATTCGAATGACATGGCATGCGGCTGGTACATATCGATCTACAGATGGTCGTGGGGGCGGTGGAAATGGCTCACAACGTTTTGCTCCTCTAAATAGCTGGCCGGATAACGTTAATCTTGATAAAGCTCGCCGATTATTATGGCCAATTAAACAAAAGTATGGAAATAAAATTTCATGGGCTGATTTACTAGTTTTAACGGGTAACGTTGCTCTTGAATCGATGGGTTTTAAAACATTTGGGTTTGGTGCTGGAAGAGAAGACATTTGGCATCCTGAACAAGATGTATATTGGGGTTCTGAGAAAGAATGGTTAGCAGACAATCGCTATTCAGGGGACCGTGAATTAGAAAATCCACTTGCTGCTGTAGAAATGGGATTAATTTATGTAAATCCTGAAGGTCCAAATGGCAAACCAGACCCACTTGCAAGTGCACGTGATATACGTGATACTTTTGGACGTATGGGAATGAATGATGAAGAAACAATTGCACTGATAGCAGGTGGTCATACTTTTGGTAAAGCACACGGTGCTGGTGATCCTTCACATGTAGGTGATAATCCAGAAGCTGCAACACTTGAAACGCAAGGATTCGGTTGGTTAAGTACATATGGTAGTGGAAAAGGGCGTGACACAATTTCAAGTGGGATTGAAGGTGCTTGGACGTCAAATCCGACAAAGTGGGATAATGAATTTTTTGAACAACTATTTGAATATGAGTGGGAATTAACGAAGAGTCCTGCAGGAGCATTCCAATGGGAGCCTGTTAATCTTACAGAAAATCATATGGCACCAGATGCGGAGGATGCAACAATTAAGGTTAAAACTAATATGACAACGGCTGATATGGCTCTAAAAATCGATCCTGATTTTGAGAAAATTTCAAGAAGTTACTATGAAAATCCTGATAAATTTGCCGATGCATTTGCAAGAGCATGGTTTAAACTACTTCATCGTGATATGGGTCCTATAGAAAGATACTGGGGTCCAGAAGTTCCAACTGAAGAATTACTTTGGCAAGATCCGATTCCGAAGGTTAATTATATTGTGACTGACAATGAAATAGAAGAATTAAAGGAAAAAATCATCAATTCTGGCTTAACAATTAGTGAACTTGTTAAAACAGCATGGGCTTCAGCAAGCTCTTACCGTAATTCTGATATGCGAGGTGGAGCAAATGGCGCACGAGTTAGGCTGGCTCCACAAAAGGATTGGGAATCAAATGAACCAGAGCAGCTGGCAAAAGTGTTAAAAGTGTATGTAGAAATTCAAAGTCAATTAGCAAATGAAATTAGCCTTGCTGATTTAATTGTTCTCGGAGGGAATGCTGCAATTGAAAAGGCAGCAAAAGATGGGGGCTTTGAAATAAAAGTTCCATTTAATCCTGGACGTGGTGATGCAACACAAGAACAAACTGATGCAGCAAGTTTTAATGTGTTAGAGCCAGTATCAGATGGTTTCCGTAACTATCAAAAGCAAGAATATGCTACTAGCCCAGAAGAAATGCTAATTGAAAAGGCACAATTATTAGGTTTAACAGCTCCTGAATTGACTGTATTAATCGGTGGAATGCGAGTACTCGGCACGAACCATGGCGACTCAAAATACGGTGTGTTTACTGACAAAGTAGGAGTACTATCAAATGATTTTTTTGTGAATTTGCTTGATATGAATATTGAATGGAAAGCTACAGAGTTTAATGTTTTTGATGGACGTGACCGTAAAACAGGTGAAGTTAAACGTGAAGCAACACGCTTCGATCTTGTATTTGGTTCAAATTCTATTCTTCGAGCACTGGCCGAACTATATGCACAAAATGATAACAAAGAAAAATTTGTTCGAGACTTTGTTGCAGCTTGGGTAAAAATAATGGATGCTGATCGTTATGATCTAAAATAAATATATTTTTTAGTAAGAAATTTTATACTGTAAGGTTATCTAAATATAATCAAATTTAAGATTGAATGTTGGTTTTAATTATCCTCTTTATAATAAAATTTGATAAATATGAGCATGGGTTGAAATTTTTTTCAAATCATGCTTTTTCTATTCCTAATTCTTTCTCATCTATTAGTAAGTTAATACTTTCTTGTCCTATTTTGTTGTTTTGATTTTCTTTTTTGCTATCATTGCATATAACAAATCGTTTACTGCTTCTAAAAAAATTAAAGAATTAGAACAAATAGTTAGTCAATTAGGGGACGGAAATTGGAAGTTCTTATGCAACTAAACCAGCTAATAGAAGTATTTTATTTGGTTCTAACTAACATAAATTTAACCAAAAAAGGGTGTATGCTGCACAACCAAATGGGATTTTGAAAAATTAACGACAAAAAACCCAGTCATATCAAAGGGTGTATCCTGAACATTTAAACCAATACAATCGACACTCTACTCTAATGTCCGCATATAAAAACATTAACGATGAAAAATTCCGCTACTACATCCTAAAACAAAAATCAGATGTTTTCCATTCAATGAAGAGCTTCTTTAAACAGGAGTATGAGAAGGCAGCGAAATAGAGAACGGTTATGGAGAATTAAATGGCGTGCGAAATTAGTAGAAAGTGAAAACCAGAAAACCTGTTAGAGGGTTTTTCTGGTTTTTTGTCGTAAAAATTACCATGAACTTATACTACATGGAAACCAGATGCAAACTTAGCTAGCGGACCTACTATATTTCTGCTGATGTAGTTGATAAAGAAGGATTTAAATTAACAACTAAGACAGTAACGGATACTGTCGTTAAATAAGGTAGATGAACCATCTTCTCTAAGGGGATTTTTTTTTATGAAATTGAAGTGGGTAAATTTTCAAACTCTTAAGTCCCAAAATAATGGCATTATTTGATTAGTTGAATTCTTTATTTTTTTTTTTTTTTTTTTTTTTTTTTTTTTTTAAAATTTTAGAAAAATCTAATATTTATGTTTTTTTTAAAAGTTAAAATCACGTCAACTCTTAATATAATGAAAATATCAACAGAAAGGAGGGCAGACAGACTTTGGTAGAAGATATTTTCTTAGGTTACAATTTTTATTCGGTATTTAAAAATGAATTGTGAAAAGGGGAATATATTTGAATAAGAAATGGTTTAAGGTGTTCTCAACGAGTTTTATAGCTTCGAGTTTACTAGGAACGATTGGTTTTTCCGCTCATGCATCCACTGACACTCAACAAACTTCGCTAGATACTATACCAACTTTATCAACTGTACCAAATGAAGTAATGAAAATATCTGAACAATCTCCAGAAATACAAATTCCGAAAGATATTGACGTGACAAGTAGTAAACCTATGGATATTATTGTTCAATTTAATGAAGAGCCTTCAAAGATACAGCTTGCAAAAACCAAAAAATTCAATCAAAAAACCTCATTAAATATTCAGAGAGCAGACGAAAAAGTAGAAGAAAATCATCAGGATTTCAAAGCGCTATTTGTGAATAAGAAGTCAAAATCAACCTCGTCTGTTCGAATTAATCATGAATATAAACATGCTTTTAATGGTGTCGCGATTACAATCCCGGCGAATCAAATTCCAAATCTGATTGAATCAGGATTAGTAAAGGCCATTGCTAAGGATAGAGAAGTACATATTGATCCATCGGCGCAAGTAGAAGCCAATGCAAGTACACAATCTCGGACAGAGAGCGAAACATTGCCGAATATTGGGGTAGATAAGCTTCATGAAGAGGGCGTGACAGGAGAAGGAATTAAAGTCGGCGTCTTAGATACAGGGATCGATTATCATCATCCAGATTTAAAAGATGTCTATAAAGGCGGATATGATTTTGTAGACAATGATGACGATCCAATGGAAACTACTTATGCCGATTGGAAAGCCTCAGGGAAGCCCGAGGTATCTGGAAACACATATTATACTTCGCATGGAACACATGTATCTGGTACGATCGCAGGGCAAAATAAAAATGATCTTGGTGTAGAGGGTGTTGCACCGAATGTAGATTTATACGTCTATCGTGTATTAGGACCATACGGATCGGGTACTACAAATGATATTTTGGCTGCTATCGATAAAGCTGTCCAAGATGGGATGGATGTTATTAATCTATCATTAGCATCAGATACAAATGATCCATTTGATCCACTTTCCATTGCACTAAATAATGCAACAATTGCTGGTACATTACCAGTTATTGCGGCAGGAAATGCTGGAAGTGATATGTATACTCTAGGGACTCCAGGGGCAGCAGCATTACCGCTGACCGTAGGAGCTAGTAATTTTTCTATTACACTACCAAAAGTTGATGGCACGATCCATAGTTCAAGCCCGTTTTCTCCTAATCTTCAATTGTTCGCAAAGAATTTTACTGATGATATTCATAAGCTTGAAGGGAACAGCTTTCCTGTAGTAAAAGCAGGAAGAGGAATGCCAAGTGATTTTGTAGGAAAGGATTTCAAGGATAAAATATTGGTAGTTAACTATGGAGATTATACGCCCGATTTAGTATTAAAATCTGCAAAGGAAGCAGGTGCGGCAGCCGTATTTTTTACGAATGGTCGTAATTTATATACGGACTTTTATAAAGGAGAAAGCAACAAGTTTCTACCTACGTTTAATTTACCAAATGAAGACGCTGCTAAATTGGTAGATCAAATCGCTAAGGAATCCATTACCTTTTCTTTTGATACTGTTGGTGAGATGAAAACAAATGGAGATGAGCTTGCCTTTTTTAGCTCTCGGGGACCTACTCTAGAAACATTTGACATAAAACCAGAGATAACCGCACCTGGGGTAGCGGTTTATTCAGCAGCACCTTCTTATATTACCAACCCAGACAATCTAAACGATTATCAAACTGCGTATCAGCGCATGTCGGGAACATCGATGGCTAC
>NZ_JBHJTJ010000048.1:0-29163 GCF_042267765.1 Gottfriedia sp. NPDC056225
ATGTTCCTGTATAAGTCGGAATATTCACAGACGTATCGCTTGCTCCAACTGTAATTGCTAAAGGCGAGTTACCTGGCGCACCTAACGTATACATACTACTTCCTGAATTTCCTGCTGCAACAACTGCTGTAACACCTGCTAGGACAGCATTGTTAACGGCAATCGTCGTAGGGTATAAAGGATCATTGTAATCTGCTCCAAGAGACATATTAATAACGTCCATTCCATCAGATACTGCTTTATCAAGTCCTGCCAAGATCGCAGACATTGAACCAGACCCATATGCTCCTAGAACACGATAAGAATAAATATCAGCATCCGGTGCAACACCTGTTACTGAAAGGTCTCCTTTATTTTTCCCTTGTCCAGCAATAATACCAGCAACATGTGTTCCGTGCTCAGTATAGTATGCTTCTCCGCTACTGCCTATCTCAGGCTGACCAGACTTCTGCCAATCTGCGTATGTTGTTTCCATTGGATCATTGTCATTATCAACGAAATCATAACCACCTTTAAACGCATCTTTTAAATCCGGGTGATTATAATCAATTCCAGTATCAAGAATACCAACTTTTACGCCTTTTCCCGTATAGCCTTCTTCATGAAGTTTTTCGATACCCGGGAACGTAACCGATGTATGAGTTGCAGCTTGCGTTCCTGTAGTTGATGACTCACTAATGGATGGTGGCTCTACATGAACTTGTAAATCACTATAGACAGATTGTACTGCACTTGATTTAAGAAGTGATTTTATTTTGTTAGCTGGAATTGTCATTGCAACCCCGTTGAATGCTTTCTTATATGAACGTTTAATTGAATATGGATTTTTCTTTGCTTTTAATTCACTACTAAAAATTGTTTTTAAATCTTTTTGGAATGTTTCATGTGAATCGTCTACTTTTGCTTGTGCATCCGCTGCTGAAAGCGTATCACCATTTGATGCTGCTTCGATAACCGCAGTCTGCTGAGGCTTGTCCTTAAACTCGACAATGACAGATGTAAGCTTGTCACTTGTTTGATCAACATCAGAAGATAATTGAAGCCCCTCTTTGTCAGTTAACTTTAATTGCTTAATTGCCTGAAGCTGTTGTGGCGTAAGTTTTGCTAGTACTTGATCAATTGCTGTTTGCGTTGCAGCTTTGGCAATTGTCTGATGTTGTGTTAATGGAAATGCATTAAATAAAACACCAGTACCTAATGCTACAACTGCTGTACTTTTGATTAAACGTTTCATCCTAGTTGTCTCCCCCATTTTTCTATATTTTCTTTCTATTTAGATTATACGGAAAGTTTATGGTTTTGATATTTTGACAAAATTCATCAATCGATAATTTTTATTCGACTTATTACGACAAATCTCTACATTTTATTCATTTTTCATCTCATTTCGATCAAAAATCTGTAAATATTTTTCTACAAAATCTTTAATTAAAAAGTTAAAAGCTTCTATAATACTATATCGCTAATCGACAATTATGAAATTCACATTGAATCTGATTGTTTTCCACCTATGAAACAACGATTAATCACTATCAATGCTCTTTCATGACATATGTATTTCTTAATTGCTTTTGGAGAATTTTCATTCCTTGGATTTTGCATCATGTAGTTATTGATGACATGGTGCAACTCCATTTTGTTAAACGGCTGCTTCCTCTTTGTGCCAGTATTCTTTTTCCCTTTGCATCTATTTGTGTAGTAGTTCCGGTAATTCCATTTCAATACGAACCTTCAGTTCTATATGCAACATTTTGCTAATTACAAAAAAATTATATAATAACTGTTTATTATTCAAATAAAATGACTAGACTTTGATAAATATTAACAGTGACTTAGCTTTTTTGATGAACTAGAATAAAAGGGTAATATTAATAGAAGAAAGTTGACAAAATTTTGATAAAAATATTACCATTTATACCTTCATTTAAGTTATAGTGCTTTACAAATAAAGATTCCAATGAATAATCATTGACGGCAACTAGACAAAGGATTATGTTTTGTGATAAATTATTACAAGAAAAATCTGTTTAATAACTATATATTTTTAAAACGATGAAAAGGAAAGTAGTTTTTGCTATAGTCGATAGCGAGCCAGGGACGGTGAAAGCCTGGTGATGAGGCATGGATGAAGAACACCTTTGAGTTCTAACCGAAAGGGTTATCTTAAGTAGGCTTAGACGTTTCCAGAACGTTATTAACTGGGGTAAGCAATATTAGCTTTAAAGTTGGTCATATTATGACAATTTGGGTGGTACCGCGGAAGTTAGCCTTTCGTCCCTATTTTTGGGGATAGAAGGCTTTTTTTTATGGAAAATTAAAATTAGGAGGCAAATTATGATAAAGACCGTAATTAAAGATTTATACAGAAATCAAGAAAATTTTAGCAACAAAACTGTTCAGATTTCAGGATGGATTCGTACTCTTCGTGATTCTAAAACTATTGGCTTTATAGAGTTAAACGATGGAACATTTTTTAAGAGTGTACAAGTAGTTTTTGAAGATAGTCTTGATAACTTCAAAGAAATCACGAAATTACCAATTAGCTCATCTGTTTTAATAGAAGGTGAATTTGTTCCAACTCCTGAAATGAAACAGCCTTTTGAAATTAAAGCGACAAAAATTATTGTTGAAGGATTATCAGATACAGATTATCCTTTACAAAAAAAGAGACATTCTCTTGAGTATTTAAGAACAATCTCTCATTTACGTCCGAGAGCCAACAGTTTCTCTGCCGTTTTCAGAATTAGATCTCTTGCAACTTATGCTATTCATAAATTCTTCCAAGAAAAAGGATTTGTCAATGTACATACTCCGATTATTACTGGGAGCGATACAGAAGGCGCAGGAGAAATGTTCCGCGTGACGTCAATGGATTTGAACCAAATTTCTAAAACTAAAGACGGAAAAGTAGATGACAGTGCAGACTTCTTCGGTAAAGAAACTAACTTAACTGTAAGTGGTCAATTAAACGCAGAATCATTTGCTCTTGCTTTCCGTAATGTGTATACTTTCGGTCCTACTTTTAGAGCAGAGAATTCTAACACTGCAAGACATGCTGCAGAATTCTGGATGATTGAGCCAGAAGTTGCCTTTGCAGAACTATCTGATATCATGGACCTTGGAGAAGACATGGTTAAGTATGTCATTAATTATGTTTTTGAACATGCACCTGAAGAAATGGAATTCTTTAATAGCTTTATCGATAAAACACTTATCGAAAGATTGAAGAATGCATTAGAATCTGATTTTGGTAGAGTGACTTATACTGAAGCTGTTGAATTATTGCAGAAAGCTGATAAGAAATTTGAGTACCCTGTTGAATGGGGAACAGATTTACAAACGGAACATGAACGTTACTTAAGTGAGGAAGTTTACAAGCGTCCTGTATACGTAACTGACTATCCGAAAGAAATTAAAGCATTCTATATGAGAGCGAATGATGACGGTAAAACAGTAGCAGCGACTGATTTATTAGTTCCTGGTATTGGAGAATTAATTGGTGGAAGCCAACGTGAGGAAAGAGAAGACGTCCTTACTGAACGTATTAAAGAACTTGGTATGGATGTTGAAGATTACTGGTGGTATTTAGAGCTTAGAAAATACGGTGGTACAAAGCATTCTGGCTACGGAATTGGTTTTGAACGACTTGTTATGTATTTAACTGGTATGAAGAATATCCGTGATGTTATCCCATTCCCACGTACACCAGGAAACGCTGATTTTTAATTTGATATGAAAAATAAAAATAGGATGCTTTCGGCATCCTATTTCTTTTTCTATTTTATATAGCGGTTATTCCACTAATCATTAAACTAAGTGATTTAAGCAGTTAGTTTATTATTTTAATATCATCATCTATTTGTTCATCTACCGGTACACGTTTTCCTATTCCGAAAGCATAAAAACTAATTGTTACGATCACCAAGAAGATAATCCCTACAATAAGCGAGATACGTGTGTCGTCATTAAACCACATTCCGATTAAAACCAAAACTAAATAAGCTAACGTTATATAGTTCGTAACAGGCGCAAAGGGCATTTTAAATGGATGATTGGCAATTTCTGCTCCCTTTACTTTTCTGAATCGCAAATGACTAATTAGAATGACAAACCACGGAATCATACCTGGTAGTACACTTGCACTGTATACATACACGAATAAATTTTTTGGTGCAATAAAGTTTAAAATTACACCGACTACTAAACCAATAAGAACACCAACTGTACCGAATAAAGGCACTCCGTTATTTGAGACTTTAGCAAAATATTTTGGTGCTTGTCCATTAACTCCTAATGTATAAAGCATACGTCCTGCACTGTAAATACCACTGTTACAGCCAGACATTGCAGCAGTGATTACTACAAAGTTAATGATTCCAGCAGCAGCTGTAATACCAACCTTTGCAAAAGTTACAACAAATGGGCTTCCAATCGAATTTAGTTCATTCCAAGGGTAAACCGTTACAATTACAAAAATCGCACCAATATAGAAGATTAAAATACGCCAGATCGTACTTTGAATCGCATCTCTTAATGTTTTTTTCGGATTTTCTGCTTCTCCAGCTGTAATACCAATTAATTCAACACCTTGATAAGCTCCAACAACTAGTGAAAGTGCAAAGAAGAAACCTGACCAACCACCTGTAAAGAAGCCTCCATGTTTCCATAAATTTGATAATCCAATCGCATGTCCACCGTTACCAAGACCGAAGAAAATTAGGCCAAATCCAGCAACAATCATCAATAAAATTGTAACGATTTTAATCATCGCAAACCAAAATTCAAATTCACCAAATGACTTAACAGAAATTAAGTTTGCTGCACCAAGAATCACAATTGCAATAAGGCCTGGTATCCAAGCAGGTAAGTCTGGAAACCAGAATTTCATGTAAGCTCCAACTGCTATAATTTCTGACATTCCAACAATAACCCACTGGAACCAGTTACTCCATGCAGTCATATACCCCGCTAACGGATGTATGTATTTATGGCCAAATGTAGCAAATGAACCTGTACTAGGCTCTAAAAACAACATTTCACCCATTGCACGCATAATAAAGAAAATAAAAATGCCCGAAATTGCATAAGCAAGCATTACTGATGGGCCTGTCCAATGAATCGTACTCGTTGAACCCATAAATAAACCTACACCGATTGTACCGCCCAAAGCAATCATCTGTATGTGACGCGCTCCGAGGCCTCTCTTCAATTCCTTTTGTGCCATGCTATTTCCTCCCCAAAGATAAGATACTATAATCTCTATTTTGTATTGAAATGATGAAGCAAGTGTCACTTTTATTATCTTTTTTTAAAACTGATCCCCAAAATCATTGTTATGCAACATATCTTACAGTTAAGCTTCTTCATTTCCCTTAGATTATTAGATACTGGTTACCTACCCTACTTTTCGAATTGGGTTAGAAACATCTTTCTTCCGTAAAACACTAACATAATAACCACATAAACCACCTATGAGCGATGGAACCAACCAACCTAATCCTAAACTATACATAGGGAGAAACTTTGTGAATAAATGATGTATTACTTCAATACGTATTCCAGCTGAGTTTAGACCATCAAATAGACTCACAATAAACGTTAAAATCAAACTACCCTGATACACTTCTGGTCTGCCATTAAATTTATAGTGTAAGAATGTTAAGAAAATTAAAGATATGGCAATTGGATACAGTGTCATTAAAACAGGCACTGAAACTTTAATTAATTGTGTTAAACCTATATTTGCGATAAGCGTACTAAACACAGACATTATAATTGCAATCTTTTTATAAGAAATGGCTGGAAACAATTCATTAAAAAAAGAAGAACAAGCAGTGATTAGACCTACACTCGTCGTTAAGCAAGCCACGGTAATCATCAATCCAAGTAAGATTGCCCCATAAGAACCAAAATAATAGTCTGAAACCTTCGCTAATACTTCAGCACCATTATCTAATCGACCAAGTTTTTCAACACTCGATGCGCCCATATATGTAAGAGCAGAATAGATAATTGCTAAAAGTGAAGCAGCGATTGCTGTTGATTTTCCACAAACAATCATAAGCTGTTTTTTAGAAGTAACGCCTTTTCCTTTAATTGCATTTACAATAATAATTCCAAAAACAAAAGCTACAAGAGCATCCATCGTTAAATATCCTTCTTGAAATCCTTTAAAAAACACATGTGATGTGTACCCTTTAAAAGGCTCTTGAAATTTTCCAATTGGACGAACAATAGCTACAACAACTAGCAATCCGATAAATGTTAATTTAATAGGAGTCAGAAACCTTCCAACTATATCAATAATCTTTGTAGGATTAAGTGATAACAAGCAAGTAACTGTGAAAAATAAAATTGAAAATATGATTAATGGAACAGGACTTGCATCATTTGATAAAAAAGGTTTAACGCCAATTTCAAACGATACATTCCCTGATCTAGGGATAGCGAAAAAAGGACCAATTGCTAGATAAAGGACCGTAGTAAATACAATACCAAACAACGGATGTACCCGTCTAGCTAAAGATTGTAAGTTTTTTTCACCTGAAAAGACAAATGCAGTAACGCCAAGTAGTGGTAATCCAACTCCAGTAACTAAAAACCCTGCATTAGCTATCCATAAATTTTTTCCGGCTAACTGTCCAAGAATAGGTGGAAAAATTAGATTTCCAGCGCCAAAAAACAATGCAAATAGCATAAAACCAAGTATGATTATAAATGAATAAGGTACTCTTGATGACATTAAACAACAACTCCGATAAATAATTTGAATTTGTATAAAGTTTCACAACTTATACTAATAAAAAGCTATCTTCTATTCACTAATTTTTATTTCGTCTCTTTTTACGACCAAACAATCTTACCTCACATTTTTATCAAATTCAATAAATTATAATAATTAAGATTAGACTGTTTTTCTAATCTAGATCGATACTCAGTAGTTTTACTTTAGTTTTATTGTTGATTGGCAACTAAATTTTGATTCAAAGAAATTTTGTATGTTGGTGTGAAGATGTGTGAAGATGGAGCCACTCTCATCTTCTGTGTAGAAATACGAACAAATTATGGCTTTTGTTGATAAAGTTGTGAACTTTATTGATATAGTTATTATTTTTGTTGATATAGCACTAAAATTTGTTGATATAGCTTTGATTTTTGTTGATAAACGGTTTTACTCAACAGAGCGTTCTATTTTTGAGATACATTCAATAACACCTAAAACGTAACACCTGTATAGAACAGGCAGAATTTGCCCCAAACTAGGATACTCGCGCATAAAATTAAACTAAGTAATGGGGTATCGTGTTGCACAAATATTTTCAGTTCCATTCAAAAATGGATAAGTTTCACCTTTTTTCAGTGGAACACCTATTAACAATTGGTATTATTTTTGCACTTTGTATTCTTCTTTTTATCTTTAGAAAACAGCTTCAAGAGCAAGTAAGCGAACGATTTTCCCGTTATACTTTAGCGTTACTATTGTTGGCTTCTGAAGTTTTTTATCAACTATGGCTTTTATATGAGAATGCCTGGTCATTAAAAACAGCTTTGCCACTTCAACTTAGTGATATTGCAGTCATTTTGGCAATTGTGATGCTACTGACAAATAGCTACAGATTGTTTCAATTCATGTATTTTGCTGGATTAGGTAGTTCGATTCAAGCAATCATAACACCCGATCTTGACAGATTTTCATTTCCGCATATTCGATATTTTGAATTTTTTGTTTCGCACGGAGGAGTTGTACTAGCTTGTTTATTTATGGTTGCGGTCAGTAAATACCGCCCGACCATATCTTCCCTGTGGGTAACGGCCCTCATCGTTAACCTTTATGCAGCCTGCGTATTTTTCATAAATAAATCACTGAAAACAAATTTTCTTTACATTATGAAAAAACCCGCAAGCGCGTCACTATTAGATTATCTTGGTCCATGGCCATGGTATATTCTCTCATTGGAATTAGTTATGATTGTAAGCTTTTACCTTCTGTACAGCCCATTTTGGCTGAAAAGGAAAATCGAAAGAAAGTAATCGAAGTACATTTAGAAGATTTATGGAAATATAGTAAATAGGAACCGACTATCATCCATCGATTCCAAGTATGTTTAACTATTAAAACAGGACAGAGTAATTAAATTTTCAACTCTAAATATTAGAACCCATTACCTATATTGTCTTTTGTAATATTTCACTTTTAATGAAGAAAGGCGACAAAACACCCGCGAACATTTAACTAAATTCCTCATGAGAACATTAGTCTTATTTCAGTGGTAACCCCTTTCCAATTACTTAAATTAATAATGGATTCTTAGTTCTATAGGAACTAGCCCCAAACCAGACCTGCGCAACATATTGATTATCGCGAACTCAAAGCTAGTACGAGTATTAAACGATTTATTTATTTTCAATTTACTATTTTCGGCTTACCCCTATTCCTAATAAAGGTTACTAAGTACCGCTGCATATACTAATATTATCTTCCTACATGGAGATTCTAAAAAAGAAAGGAGTAAGATCCATGAATAAAAAACAATTAGAACGAATTAGTTCCGGAAAGGGTTTTATAGCAGCTTTAGACCAAAGTGGCGGAAGTACGCCTAAAGCCCTTCTGCAATATGGCATTAAAGAAGATAGCTATTCGAATGAAAAAGAGATGTATGAATTAGTGCACGAGATGAGAACGCGTATTATAACAAGTCCAGCGTTTGATTCAAAGTTTATCTTAGGTGCAATCTTATTTGAAAATACGATGGATCGTTATATTGATGGGCAATATACAGCTGATTATCTCTGGGAGAAAAAAGGTATAGTACCTTTTCTAAAAATAGATAGTGGGCTTGCTAATCTTGAAGATGGAGTTCAACTCATGAAACCCATTCCTGGCTTGACCGACTTGCTTAATCGGGCGAATAATCGTAACATTTTTGGGACTAAAATGCGTTCGCTTATCAAAGAAGCAAACGCTGCCGGAATTAAAAAAGTTGTTAAGCAACAGCTTGATATCGCTAACCAGATAGTAGATATGGGACTAGTACCGATTATCGAACCGGAAGTTGATATTAACAGTGTGGATAAGGAAGCATCTGAAAAACTACTAAAGAATGAAATCCTTGCTCAATTATCTACCCTTGATAAAGATGCTAAGGTCATGTTAAAACTTTCCATCCCTACGAAAAACAATTTCTACACTGATTTAATAGATGATCCTCATGTAGTAAGAGTTGTGGCTTTATCCGGTGGGTACACGCAAGCAGAAGCTAATGAAAAACTAGCTCTGAATCACGGATTGATTGCCAGCTTCTCACGCGCCTTATCGCAAGGGTTAACGGCCGGGCAAACTGACGAAGAATTCAATTCGATGCTTTCGAAATCTATAAATAGCATATACGAAGCTTCTATTAAATAATAATGTTGGAATAATAGCTCGCACCCGTACTAATGAAAAACAAAGTACGGGGCTTTTTCTATTCATTTATCCTTATAGCAAAGATTAATTATTTTATTGATCCACTCTTTTTAAAATAACGGTACTTATTTTATTTTTCCAGTAAATTTCAATATGTACTTCATTTTCATTATCAAGGAACTCACATCCACCGCACTCTCTTTTTTTACTATGGAATTCATTAGATTTATTTAACAAAAAAGCCTCACTCCCAATTATTCCATGGCTATACTTAATCAAATAGTGCGAGGGTGACTTAGCTAAATCTTTATCATACTTCCCTTTATATTTTATTGTTGTTTCAAATAGGATATCAGTACCTACCAAGGTCATTTTGTGTGAAATTTCCCAATTATTGTCCACACCTTTAAAACTAACTGTTTTGCTTTGAAAAAAATGATTTTCTATTTCTCCATGTACTAGAGCAGTTGAATTAAATAAGAACAGTAAACAAAAAATAAGAACCGCTTTTTTCATTCGAAATCTCCTGTTTTTATGTTTAATATTCAACTGAGTTATGGACTTTTATGCAGTTAAATACTATTTAGTCATAAAAAAAAAATCGACTAAATAATCTCATAAACCTCTTATCAGTTAATTTTTTTCATATTTCCTCTCTTTTTTTAACTCATGAACCTTACTAGTATAAGCAATTTTAATATTCTCGGTATATTATGATCACGTAAATCTTTCATGAGTATGATTGCTTTATTTTTAATATTGATTAGGTTTTATTTCAACAACATGAAAAAAATCGACTAAATAGTCGATTTATCCCATTTAAAAATGTTCATAGTTTTTTTAGATAGCTAAAATTGTTTTTATAGTGTTCATATAGTGTTTATATAGTGTTCAATCCTTCTGGTGGTGGAATTGCATTTTCAGCTACCTCTTAATGCATTAATATCAACAAGCCATCCTTGCTAGGACTACATCGATATAAAAACATAGTTATATAACCTAATGAGGTATTATAATGCCCGGTCCTCTACTCCCCTATTTTCTTTGGCTATTATTCCTTTTTTATTCCCTATCCATCTGACAGACACGAAGCTACTAACAAGTAATACAAATGCACCGAATAGATAAGGTAGATTGATATGAATATCGAATAAAAAGCCAGCAAGTACTGGTCCAAAAATTTGACCGAGACTCATATATGCATTGTTCAGTCCTGCTACAAAACCTTGTTCATTACCCGCTTCCCTCGAAAGTAATGTGTTAATTGTCGGGCGTAGTATGTTATTAAATGTAAAGTACAACATTGTAATGACCATTACATAAAAGAAATTTCCTGAAAATAGCAAGGAAACAAGTGAAACGCCAGACAACAAGAGCATACTGCTAATAATTGGCTTTTCCCCAAATCTTTGTGTAAGTCGGTTCGTCAGTACTAATTGGTTGAATGTACCGATAAATGAACAGACCATAAACAGGATGGATATTTCTCTAGTCGTAAATCCATAGCTCTGAGTAACGAACAATGGGTATATTGCTTCAAAGTGAGTAAGTCCGAAACTAAGTGCGAATATCAATAACAATAAGATAAAATAGCGAGATTTAACCGATTGTACAAGTTGACGAAAAATATTATCCTTCTTTGGTTTTGATTTTAGATGCATGAGGCGTTCCTCTGAAGTTTTGGATTCCGTTAGTAATGGTATGCAACTAAGTACTGCCAAAAATCCAATACTTGCAGACGCAAAAAAAGGAGTTCTCGTTCCAAACTCAGCAAGTAGCCCTCCTAAACCTGGTCCAACAATAAAACCAGATGACATTGATGCGCCTAGAAATGACATTGCTCTTGGCCTTTGTTCTTCTGTCGTAATATCAACAACATAAGCCATAATAGAAGGAATCAAGGCTGCTGCTCCCATCCCACCAACTAATCGCGAGACAAGAAAAAGCGAAAAGTGATCTGCAGTAGCAGCCAATAGGTTAGATAAAACGAATAGGCACAGTCCAACAACAATCATCGGCTTCCGTCCGTATTTGTCTGAGATATTACCAGCTATTGGCGAGAACAAAAATTGTGTTAAGCCAAATGCGGATACTAAATATCCCGCTGCTTTTCCTCCTGCTCCAAAATCTATTAAAAGCCCTGGAAGAATCGGAATAACAAGTCCAATGCCAAGCATTGCAAGAAACATATAAAACAGTAAAAACGGTAGCGCAGTTTTTCGTAACATGGATTTTTCCCTCGTTTACTCGTAATGCTCAAAAAATATATTTTTCATTTGGAATACCTTAACTAATTTGATACAAATATTACTGCTTTTGAATAATGTAGAACTGCTTCTTCTAAAACATCTACTCCAATTAAAATATCATCAATATCCGTGAACTCATCTGGATGATGGCTAAGACCATCCTCAGATGGAACAAAAATGAGACCTACAGGAGCAAGTTTTGTCATATTCATTGCATCATGTCCTGCACCGCTTTGCATCACTTCAAAAGGAAGTTCTTTATCAACGCAAATAGCTTGTAACCCATCAATCAGTTTAGGTGAAAGCAATACAGGTTCTTCTGTACTGATGATTTTACTTTCTATTTCTAGCTTTCTATTTTTTTCAATCTTTTCGATCGTTTTTAATAAATAATCCAAAACAAACTTTCTTGATTGTACTGAAGAAGATCGAATGTCTATTTTCATCAGCACTTCTCCTGGAACTACGTTCATCGCACTAGAATGGATATCCAATACACCAACTGTCGCGACAGTGCCATGTTCTTGTTCATGTATTGCAACTTTTTCAAGCTCTAAAGCGATCTCGGAAGCTCCAAGAAGTGCATCTTTTCTCATATTCATTGGGGTCGTTCCAGAATGAGATGCTTTTCCGTTTATTTTAACTAGAAGTCTAATAGGTGCTGCAATTCCAGTAACAATTCCAATTTTTTTATGATTATTTTTCAATATTGGACCTTGCTCAACATGAAGTTCAAAAAACGCTTTAAATTCTTCATCTGCTCTACTAGCTTCATCAATACTATTGAAATCAAGAGCACAGTGAGCAAATGCTTTCTCCATTGTGATGCCATTACGATCTTCTAAATGACGGTACTTCTCTTTTTCAATGATCCCCGCCATCGCTTTACTCCCAACAGTTGATACCCCAAAGCGAGAAGATTCCTCACAAGCAAATGAGATAATTTCAATTGGGTGGTCAGTCACAATATGCTTTTCATTTAAACGCGCAATAACTTCGAGTGCCGCAATGACGCCAACTACTCCATCATATTTCCCACCCTCGTACACTGAATCCAAATGAGATCCCATTACAACAGGAGGGAGCCCTTTTACTCTGCCTTCTCTTCTTGCTATCACATTTCCACATTGATCCATTTGGATATCTAATTTTTCTGCTTTACACATACGGATAAAAGCATGAGTACAAGTTTGTTCCATATTCGAATACGCTAGTCTTGTAATTCCTTTTTCCCCAGTGTTATATTGACTAATTTTATTAAAAAGTGTTAAGTATCTTTCTTTACGATCCATGAGATATCTCCTGTCCTGTTATTTATCTTTTTTCCTACACTTAATGGGAAGTAATCCTCCATTAATCAAAATTTCATTTTATTGAAGGTAAGAGAAAATACTTTACATCATGTTCCTCATGAAAAGTTTATTTATAAAATGGTAAAATCCGACTCCAATGACAAGAGAGCCGGACTGTGTTATTTTCGTAAACGATCTAGTAGTAAAGCTCTGATGATACTGGCTTCACTTAAATATATGGTGTAGAAAAAGATTATTTATTTAGTTTGTGAAAATGGTCAAATAAGTTATCACAATCTTCTCTTTTGTCCACTTTAATCAGATTAAGAACGCTTTTATCTTCTCCTGTTAAATATTTTCGAAGATGTAGATCAGAGAACCCGTGAACATCAGCGTCTTCTGAAGTATTGCAATAGTAAACCTTCTTAATCCCAGCCCAAATAATTGCAGCTACACACATTGGACATGGCTCACAAGTTGCATAAATTTCACAATCAGATAAATCCATTGTTTCTAACTTCTTGCAAGCTTCTCTGATCGCAACCATTTCTGCGTGTGCAGATGGGTCAGTATCTCTCATCATCGTGTTGCTTACAACTGCGATAATTTCATCGCCTCTAACGATTGTTGCACCAAATGGTCCCCCAACTTTACTATTCATTCCTTTGATTGTTTCTTCTGCTGCCATTTTCATGTAATCCATTATTAAATCCTCCTATTATATAATGACTATATAGGTGTCTATATGTTACCCAGTCGTCCTATGAATCTTACTAATTCGCTTTGCTTATTCTTCCGAAAATGGTGTATAAAATAAACGAAACGATTAATCCACTAAAGAAGGCAAATTCATTCATTTTCACTAAAAACGGCACACTCTTAAGGAAAGCACCTGACATCGGAAGTATAAAGCTGATGACCAAAACAAACATAGCAATTGGATTATAGCCGTTCTTATACTCTCCATTACTGCCCTTTGGAACATAAATATGATCCAGATTTATTTGTCTTTTGCGGTGAATATAAAAGCTTGAAAGCATAATACCTGCGATTGGTCCGAAAATTGAACCAATAAAGCTATAGAAATAAAATAATGTCGTTGGGCTTTCTACAAGCTTCCAAGGTAAAATTAACGTACCAATAATTGCTGTTAAAATCCCTGCTGATTTTACTGTAAACACTTTTGGGAAAAGAGCAGTCATTTGTAATCCTGATGGTAATAGGTTGGCAAACACACAAAACGCTGTAGCACCAACGTTTAATGCAAGTATTAAAACAAGAACTGAGAATGTATTTTCGATTTTATCGATCGCATGAACAATATTAAAGATTGGTTCACCGAAAGCAATTTCAGTACCTCCAATTAATGCAACACAAGTAATGGCAAAAAGGATATAGGATAAGATAAACCCTAAAGGTAATCCAATTATGGCATCCTTTGGACGTTTAGCTCGATTCGTAAAATCCGAAATATTTACGACTGGACCTGCCCAGTTAGATACTAAAGCACTCACACAGGCAATAAACACTAGTGGGCTACTTGTTGGATTCTTTGGAACATAATCAAAAATTGGCCCAAAACCTCCAGCCATATTAATCGCCCAAACAGCTGCACCAATGATAAAGACATAGACAATAGGTGAAGACCAGCTACCAAATTTGTTAAGAACATTCATTCCACCTAAGAAAAGTAAAACAGTTACTGTCCAAAGTATTGCGTATGAAATCATTGTTGGGACTGTTAATCCAAGTAGATTAAAGTCACCACCTAGCGTCATATAATTTGGAAAAAATCTTGCAAAAATAACATTTAAAGATTCCGCTCCGACCACGGTTGTGGTACCAAAAAATACTAAACCAGCTATTAGACCACGACATAGTGCTGGGATAATAGCTCCTTTTACTCCAAACGTATCACGGAGTAACATCGCAAATGGCAAGCCATATTTGGAAGCAGCATAACCATTAAGGCAATAAAACGCTGCGACAATACTAGCTGAAAGCATAACTGCTAAAATAACTTGCTTCGTGTTTAAACCGAGGACAAAAAAACCTGCTACTGTCATATAAGACATGATATTATGAACCGCACCCATCCAAACGGTAACATAGTTGGACATTCCCCAATCTCTTTGATTAGGCGTTTTAGGTAACAGTTCTTCCGAGTACCCATAAGATTGATAGATCTCATGGTCACTGGCTGCTAATTTAGCTTCTTCCATCATTAACACCCCTTACTCATATAAACATTGATTTCCTTACTATTTTGTGATCTAATGCAGAGCCGTCTTTATATTATGCATTTACAATATGAGTACCTGCTTGCTCGTTGATTGCTTCTTTTAAGCTTTCAGGATTCGTTATAATTACTCGTTTTCCATTATTTTGTAAGAAACTTAAACTAGCCTCAATTTTTGGTAGCATACTTCCTGGAGGAAAATGATTTTCAAGGACGTACTGTTTCGTCTCTTCTACAGTAATTTTTTCAAGTGCTTTTTGATTTGGTTTACCAAAATTGATACATACTCTTGGAACGCCAGTTGTGACAATTAATGTCTCCGCTTGAATTTGCTCTGCTAAAAGACTTGTAGCAAAATCTTTATCGATAACTGCGTCAATTCCTTCGTACGTTTTATCGTCCTTTTTCACGACAGGAATTCCACCGCCACCTACAGCAATTACTACGTAACCATCCTCAATTAAAGAATAGATTACCTCTTTTTCAACAATATCAGTAGGTCTTGGAGATGGAACAACTCGTCGATACCCACGGCCAGAATCTTCCACAAAAACCCAACTTGGGTGATCTTTTTTCATTTCTTCAGACTGTTCTAGTGAAAAGAATGAGCCAACAGGTTTCGTAGGATTTTTGAAATTAGGATCATCAGCGCTAACTTCAACTTGTGTTATAACAGTCGCTACTTTCTTGTTTATCCCTCTTTTTGCAAACTCGTTTGTTAAAGCTTGTTGTATTTGATAACCAATACCACCTTGTGTATCTGCCACGTTGTTAACAAGAGGGACTGTCGGCATACCTGCTACTTCACTAGCAATCTCAGATCTTTGTAATGCAAATCCAACTTGTGGACCATTACCATGAGTTATGACAATTTCATATCCTTCTTGAACCATGTCTACGATATTTACAACCGTTTCTTGTACGGCTTCATATTGGTCTTGAGTTGTGTTGCGACCGTTTTCTCTAACTAGAGCATTGCCTCCGATCGCAACGATCACTAAATTCCCCATTATTTACCTCCTAGTTGTCTAAACTCGTTAATACTTAACAAATTTAGAGATTGCTCTTTATGCATCTGATATAACGAATTAGTTGGATCATTTTCAATAGCATTTTCAATTGCTTCTACAGCTTCTTCATGTCTTTCTAGCGATCTAAGACTATTCGCTTTATGAAACGAAAAATCATATCTTTTTGGCTGAAGAGCTAGAAGATTTTCCATGGCATGTACAGCTTCTTTATGTCTTCCAAGTTCTCTTAAATAATTTGATTTATGGTACAGATAGAAAGTTTCCTTTGGATCAAGTAAGACAGCTTTATCATATTCACCTAGTGCTTCATCTGGTCTATTCATTAATCTTAAGCAATTGGCAGTGTAAAAATAAAAATCAAGATTTGTAGGATCAACAGCTAGCGCATGATTGTATTGCTCAAGAGCTTCTTCATATCTTTTTAATTCTTGTAAAAAATGCCCTTTGTAGTAGATTAAATCTAAGTTTTTACTGTCTAATTCAAGAGCGCTATTTATCTCAGAAATGGCTTCTTCGTATCGATTTTCATTAGCAAGTACTTTTGCTTTTTTAATAGATTCATTTTGTTCCACATACTCTTTATTAAGTATTTTTACAACCTTATGCTGATTCAGTTCAATTGCATGTTGCAAAGAGGATTTTCCATCACGGTCTGCCAAGTTTACATCCGCACCCGCATCAACAAGTAGTTCAATTACATCAGAGTATAACCGGCCTCCATTTCCCAAAATAACTGCCTCAAGTAAAGCCGACCAGCCTAACTTATTGGCATGATTAACAGGAACTCCGGCCTCTAAACAAATTTGTACAGTCTTTAAATATCCTTTTTCACTAGAAGGTAATAAAGCTGTTCCACCAAATCGATTCACGCTGTTTAAATCAGCCCCATACTTTAACATCATGCTTAATATTTCATGAAATCCATTTGCTCCCGAACAGATAAACGGAGTTAATTGGGTAATGTCTCTTGTGTTAACATCACTGCCAGCTTCTAATAAACTTTTTACAATTGCAATTTGATTTTTTTGAGTAGACGCCATTAAAGCTGTACGACCATCAGCATCTTTATACTCAACACTTGCTCCTTTTGATAAAAGCAGTTCTACTGTTGGTAAATCTCCTCGTTCACTTGCGAGAATTAATTCTGAATTTAAGGATTGATTTTCCATAGCATTTCTCTCCTTCAGTTGTTTTCTTATATGAAATGGCTGGCCACTTTATTTAAATAATCCTGGGTTTCCTTCCTCAAAAAAGCGTAGTTAAATCTTTTTGTTTCTAGGAATGAATTGTGGGGTCCGACACTGACTTTCGATTCAGACCCCAAGCAATCATTTAAAATTTTTAGGATGATTAAGTGTGACAATCTATATGGGGGGAATCCCTGGCGATGTCAACAGTTTAAAAGTGGTTTAGAGTACTAGATTCGAATAATTCAAAGCACGTATTTCTGAATTATCCGAGTAAAGTGTTACGATAAGATGTTTTCACTTAAAGTTAATAAGGCCTTTTCAAACGCTTCAACTGGTGGATAAGTGATACCCGCACCGATCATGCCAATACCAGCTTCTTTATGTGCAATAGCTGTATTGATAACTGGCATGATACCTGTTTGAATTACTTTTCTTACATCAATACCTGTTGAAATACCCATGAAATCCAATAAAGGAATCGTGACATTTGGATTTTCATCTGTTGTGATTTCTTTCATTTTTGTAGAAAAACCAATTGCCTCATCAACCGTTCCACCTACAAGTGCAACAATCGCTGGAGCTGTTGCCATTGCAAATCCACCAATGCCGTATGTTTCAGTAATTGCACTATCTCCAATATCCAATCCTGAATCTTCTGGTTTGTATCCAGCAAACATTGGTCCTACAACCTTTTGTGCTGGTCCGGTAAACCAAGTGTTTCCTGCCATACCACTTACACGAATACCGAATTCTACACCATTACGAGCCATCGTTGTAACAATCGTACTATTTTCAATACCATGAGCAGCATCAAGTGCACATTTACAAAGCGCCATCCATGTTGGACCAGAGAAATAATCACTGCTAGCTACGAAATCAAATACTTCACGCTTTTGTTCAGTTGTAAAATCTGTTTCCAAAATAAATGGAGTTAATGCTTGAATTAACAGAGCTGTACCTGCATTGTTTCGATTGTGACACTCATCACCCATGTGAAGAGCTTGTGCAAGCATTAAACGTAAATCAATTCCATTCTTATTTAATTTCATCGCATCTCTTAAAATAGGACCAAATACATCACGCATCCAGATTAAACGATCAACAACACTTTGATCATTTGCACCCATTCTAAGAATTTTTGCCATCTGTTCACTTAAGTTTGTATAAGCAATATTGCCGTAAGTTTTATTCTCAACAATGTGCATGAACATAGAAGCTGAAGTTACCCCAGCCATAGAACCTACACAATTGTGTTCATGACATGGTGAGAAAGTAATTGCTCCAGAAGCCGCAATCTCGTAAGCTTCCTCTAAACTATTTGCTAAGCCTTCATACACAATTGCTCCTGTAACCGCACCTTTCATTGGGCCGCTCATTTTTTCCCAAGTAATCGGTGGACCTGAGTGAAGGATTGTATGTTTAGTCATACCTGGCACGCAATTGATTGCTTGGTCGAAGCCAATTAGTACTGGTTGGGAATTAATAATTCGTTCTACAGCTAATTTATTTGCTGCTTCAATTTTTTCCATTACGCTTGGATCTTCTAACTTATCTAGAGCTGCAATTAATTCAGGATTTCCTCCACCTGGTGGCGTCCATTCTAAATGAGTTGCACTTGCATTTTGCTTTAAAATATCATCTTTAAAAAATTCAATCCCCACGTTAATAGCAGAAATTTTACTATTAAAAAGTTCGTTAATTTTATTCATGACTATTCTCCTTTCACTACAAATTCTCTAGCTAATAGTCCTGCGTTCGTACTACTGCTAGCATGTGTAACACCTACAGCTAATAATTTGTTCACTTGATCTTCAAAGTTTTGAGGGTCTAAGTCTGTTCCAAGAACATATCCAATAATCTCTAAGTGACGGCCTTCTTTTTCAGCCAATTCCTTCGCTTCGATAATAGCTGGAAGCATTACACCAACTGGATCTTCGTGTGAACCATAGCCTAAAACAAAGTCCATAACGATCACACCAACTGACGGATCCTTCGCTTCTTGTAAAAATCTAGCGATTCGAGTAGATGGATCGATCATTGGATGAGGTTTTCCTTGTGTAAAGTCATCATCACCTAAGTCAATGAAAGTATGCTCCTGACTAACATTAATGTCTTTTAAAAGGTAATCAGGATTTTTCTGGATGTTACTATAAACATTGTCAAACTTATCAAGTGCTGCATACATGGCTTCGTCACATAATGTACCGCCACAAAATAGTCCACGAATATATTTTTGTTCCGGTGTTAATTTAGCACGAACTTCTTCGATTAGAGGAATATTTAAAGCACGTTTATTAATTTTGCTTTCATCAGCTCCCGCTAATAGAACTGCCTTAAGCGCAGCTTCTTTTGACATTTTTGCAAAATATCCTCCAGCCTGAACTACCTTCGCTTCATCTCCACCAATGAACCAAACGACAACTGGTTTTTTGCATTGTTTAATTTGGCCTAACACTTTCTCTTCTACACTTGGTGCAGGTGGCTTAGAAACAAGAACAATTACTTTAGTAGCCTCATCATCATCTAACGCTTTAATCGCATCTAACATCATAATTCCGCCAACTTCTTCACTTAAATCACGGCCACCAGTTCCGATTAACTGAGTTATTCCACCACCGAAATCATGGATACGAACACTAACCTCTTGACTACCAGTTCCAGATGCACCGACGATTCCGATGTTTCCTTTTCTTACTCCATTAGCGAATGCTAACCCTACGTTACTAATAATCGCTGTTCCACAATCTGGACCCATCATTAATAATCCTTTTTCATGAGCAAGCTTTTTCAATTCGACTTCTTCTTCAACGCTTACATTATCGCTAAATAGCATGACATGAAGATCATTTTCAAGTGCTTTTCTTGCTTCTCTTGCAGCAAATGCACCATTAACCGAAATAACTGCTAGATTTGCTTCGGGTATACTCGTAGCAGCTGAAGTAATCGTTGAATAAATAATCTCGCTTTTACTTTTAGAGTTATTCTTTTTAGTTAATAATTCATCAATTTCTACGAAAGCGTTTTCAATAAGTTCATCAGTTTCTGCTTTAACAGCAATAATCAAATCACTGTTTTTTGCTTCTTCAATCTCAGGAGTGTTCAAACCTACATTTTTAATTACTCCTTTATTCATTTCAGTACCCATTGCAATGATCGCTTGTTCTATGCCTTCAATTTGGTTCGCTTTCGTTGATAAAGACATTAAAGAAACTGAATCAAAAAATGTATTTGGCTTTACCACAACTTGTACAGTCATAATCTACCTCCAGCTTTAATTTTCGCTTCCAACCCACAGACAAGTCCTAAGGCTATATCTGTTCCGGATGAAGACCCGATGTTTAATACTTTGTTTAAGGAGAGAATCAAGTCCTCTTCTGTCCCATTTATTAAGGAATGAATTAATTGAATAAGTGACTCTCTCACTTTGCCAATTGATGCCTTTTTTATCGCCATATAGCTTATTTCATTTGTTAAGCTTTTCGCTTTCTTAACCACTTCTTCACAAAATGATTTATTGGTAAATCCTGAATTCGTGTTCAAAATGGTTAATATTCCAACTAGAAAATCATCACCAGATGGAGTTAATCCAGAACCAAGACCTATTAGTGATTCTGCATGCTGTAAGGCACTAGTCATCCGGTTGTTTACTAAATCATTCAATAGTAAACCCGTTCTTTCTTGAAGTAGTTTCGACATTTCCTTTTCAAAAGAGGTCTGAAATATAGAGGCATTCTTTATTCCACCGCTTTTTCCATGAAGGTCGATGTAGTTCTTCATGAATGCGAGATGATCTTTCAAACGTTCGATATTATTAGGTAATAAAGGGAGTTTGCTCTCCCATAGTTCAACATTCACAATCTGAATGGATAATTTATTCGCTATGTGTAGAATTTGATTATCTACATAAACCGCGTCGATTATTTTTAGATCCATCCTGTCAAAACAATCGACATCGATCACAAGTGTATTCGGCCCGTTATCTATTTCATTGCAGGCGACTGTGTACAGTTCACCATCTTCTAAACATTGAAAATTGATTGTCCGATGAAATATACTGTGAACAAAACCACTCAAGTTCGAATTTTTTATTTTTTGGATAAAATCAACATCACCAGATTTTGCAAATACCATTCGAGTCACCTCATCAATCTGGAAGAAATGCAATTTTCTATCCAGTACATCCACTCTTAATTTCCTGAAAACTCATATGCAGCTTGCCTATGATAAAATTTGTTAGATTGTTACAAAATAAGCTATTATAAAAATATTTATTAGTCTAAAACCTACTATTCTTTGTAATAAAAACGAAGATTTTCTACAAAATAATTGACGATTAGCTAACCTTACGTGATTATTTTAGAATGAATACCTTATTACGTCATCGTTTACAAAAACCAAAAATCAAGGATGTCATTTAGGCATATTGCACAAATATATATGATTAAATTATGTCAAAGGAGTTGAGAAATTTTGCTAACAATTAAGGATTTATTAGAAATAAAAGCGATTGATGGAATTAAACTTGTTGGAGGAGAAAAGGGGATTAATAACGTTATTTCTCTTGTTAATATCATGGAAAACCCCGATGCGTTTGACTGGTTGTCGTCAAATGAATTACTTCTATCAACTGGTTATATTTTTAAAGGTCAGGTAGATTTACAAAATAAAATTATTAAAGAGCTTTCAGAAATAAATTGTTCCGGTCTCATTATTAAAATGAAACGATACTTTGATCAAATTCCCCAAAATATGATTGATCAAGCAAATAAGTATGGTTTACCTCTTTTAGAGCTACCATTCGAATACACATTATCAAATGTCATATCAATTATTAATGAAAAGGCATCCGGAAGATATGATTTACTGAATAGAAAAACGTTGGACATGCATAATACGCTCTTTAGAATTGCATTAGAAGGAGGAGGAATTGAACGAATATCTTCTACGGTATCTGAAACCGTTAATAATCCCATTCTGATTGTAGACGATCATTGGGATTTGATTCACTTCTCAGAACACAAAGATAATCCAACCTATTTAGCCTATTGTCTAAATCTTGTAAAAGGTAGACAAGTGTTCCATAAAGAATTCATCGATTCGATTCCACACAGCATTAGCCAAATGAAAAAGCTAATAAAACGGATCTATTATTTGGAAGATTTAGAAGTTAAGTGTAGAATCCTGCCCATTGGGGTTGCAAACGATATTTTTGGATATATCGTTGTTTGGCAAACCGTAAATGAATTATCGGAATTTGATTATATTGCACTAGAACAGGCCTCTACGATCATAGCGCTTGAGATGATAAAACAGAGGGAAATAGAAAGTGTGAAACAAAAAATTAGAAATGATTTTTTTGATGATTTATTAAATGGAAAAATAACATCTAAAGAATCGATTAAAACGCTTTGTGACTTACATGGCCTGAATCCAAATTATATGTACTACTGTATGGTTATTAATATCGAATCAGATGAACTTACAAACATTGAAGACATGGTTGATTGGAGATATAAACTAGAAAATAAAGCAAGAAAATGCGTAGACATAGTTTATGAGTGTGCGAGTCAAATAGATGGAGAAATTACATGCTTGCATAGAAACAACCGACTCATTATTTTGATCGGACAAAGTGACAACAAAGCTTCTATATCCTTAAATGAAGCAAAACTAAATGCTAATACAATTCTCGAAGTTCTTACTAAAAACATTAATAAAACGACTTTTTTAATTGGAATAGGCCGCCAGTTTAAAACGATTAGTTCAATTCATAAAAGTTTTTCTGAAGCCCATGAAGCCATTAGACTGATGCAGAAATTTGATAAAAAAGAAGGAATATCTCATTTTGAAGATTATGCGGTCTATCATCTTCTAGATTCAAATATTAAAGATATGCAGTTAGAAAACTTTTTCATGAAATCTCTCGGAAAAGTATATGAACATGATCAACTTCACGAAACAGGCTATATACAAACACTAGAGAACTATTTCAATCACAACCAAAATTTAAGTGAAACAGCAAAAGGAATGTTTTTACACAGAAACACTCTCATCTATCGAATTGAAAAAATCAAAGAAATATTAAATACAGATTTAAAGAATGCAGAGGATTTACTACAAATCCAGATAGCATTAAAAATTTTCCGACTTTTACAAAAAAATCTTCCACACATCAACAATGAAATCTAACTAATTTTATCTCTACTATTGGACGTGAACGAATGAAAAAAACAGTTATTTACAAAAAAAATGATCGCTTTTCTCTTCAGGCAGACTTTTATGAAACAAATCGTGAACATGCTCCTGTGATTATTTATATCCATGGAGGTGGTCTCATCTGGGGAACAAGAGAAGATATTACAAATGAAATGATACAGTTTTACACGAGCAACGGATTTTCATTGTTTTCGATCGATTATAGGCTTGCTCCTGAATCTAAACTACCAGACATCCTTGAAGATGTTCAAGATGCACTTCGTTGGATCGAAACTGAAGGACCCAAATATTTTTCGATTGATCCAAATAAAATCGTGATAGTAGGAGGTTCTGCTGGCGGTTTTCTTGCTCTATGTTCTGGAACATTTAAACATAAGCCACGTGCAATCGTATCCTTCTACGGCTATGGCGATATTAGTGCGAGTTGGGCTACAAATCCAAGCCCTTATTATTCGCAGAAGGACAAAGTTCCAAATGAAATTGCTGAAATGCTTCAGTCTACACAGGTCATTACAGAAGGAATGATTGAGAAGCGTTTTTTAATTTATTTACACGCAAGACAGCATGGAGTATGGGTTCAAAAATTAACTGCACTTGATCCAATAAAAAATAAAGATCAGCTTCTTACATTTTGTCCGATTCATCACATTACAAAAGATTACCCGCCCACTTTATTTTTACACGGAACGAAAGACACAGATGTTCCGTTTGAACAATCTGTATTTATGAGAGCTGCTCTTTTAAAAAAAGGTGTGAAAACAAAATTCATTACAATTCCAAACGGAGAACATGTATTCGAAAAGGAATTCCATCTCCCAATCGTTCAAGATGCATTGAAACAGATGATTGTATTTCTCCAGGAGCATGTACAGGAGTGAGATCAAAAAGAGAAAGTCGTAGAAGCCCTACTCCCTTCTCTTTTTCATATCTCTTTTATCTTAGTCCTCCGCTCCACTACACAATTACCCGCTTTCATATGTAACTATAAAATAGAAAAAGTGATAGAAGAGTCTATCACTTAAATTATCTGTTTTGATTTTCACTTTCATCTAAATGCTTTAATTTCTTTTGATTTTCGTTCATCCATAAACTAATGATTACGACTGAAACGTACACAAATGCAGTCATGATCATTAGATTATATTCTTCCAACTTGTTTAATAAAGTAGTTAGTACACCTGCAGCAACTGTTATTTGTAACATCACAAAATGATATCTCATCTGTCCCTCACCTTTTTTCTTTTTTATGTAAATATAAAAAATATATTAAGTTTAAAAGTTTTATTTTTACAATTTTGTACACAATATTGTAACATATTTATTTTCAAATAAACTAAATATCATAAAGATTCTTAAGAGGTTATATTTGGATAATTTCAATAAATTCATTTGCGACAATGATGTCTAAACTTACTTACTGTTTAATGCATACCTTTATTAGCATGATTCTTATAAAAAGGTTCTTAGTACAAAAAAAGGATAGAAATAGTAGATTTTCACTTCTACATTTCTATCCTAAAATTTATATAAATTTAAATATCACTTTATTTACTTTACTTATCTATTAACCAAAATTCGTTCTCTTTTAAAACTTAAGCTACTCTTTTTTCAACGTGACCTTTTTCCTTTATTTCTCCCATTTTTGGAACAAATTTTTTAATAAAATAATCTAAACCAAAGCGACCAGCATTTGATCCGGCAACAATAATGAAAATGCTTAGTAAAACTAATTGTGGGTTAATGCTTGTTGTACCGCTAAACATAAATGAGAAGTTCATCATAAGTGCAAAGAATGTTGCTGTTTTTGTAAAACAGCCAATAATTAAACCAAGACCAATAGCAAATTCACCAACAGGTACTAAGAAATTAAATAAGTCCACATGTGGGATGGCGAAGTTTGTTAAAAAGTCTGCCCACCAACTTTGAACGGCTGGATGATCGCCTGTTGCACTTTTTACAGCAAAAGCAAGGAAACCTGACGCATCGAATCCACCACTTGATAATTTTTGCCAACCCGCACTGATAAACTCGTATCCGACGTATATACGAAGAATAGTTAAGACACCAGCAGCGATTTTATTATTACGTAACAAATTAATAAACATTTATATCCCTCCAGTTGTTTTAAAGAATCTAGTGTGTGATGTTTACGAATTTATTGTACAATATACTTTGTGAATAATTTCACATTATTATTGAACATTTTGTGTCATTTCTAAAATAACAAATAATCGGCAACCATCTATTGGAAAATAGAATATTTTATCCACTTTCAAAAGCTTTCGTTCAAGAGAATTTTTAATTAAGCTCTTATTATCCTTTACCTTTAACAAGATGAACCAGAAAAACCCTCTCCAGGCTCTTCTAGTTACATTTTCAACTCTATTTTTTGAACCATGATTTATATAACAATCGAATAGCCTCTTCAATCTCATCCTCTGATAAAATAGCAAATCCAAGTAAAACTGTATTTTTTGGATTATTCCCTTCGCTATAATACATTGAGACTGGATATACTTTAATACTATTTTCAGCCGCCCTTTTTATAAGCTCTTCTTCTAACATTCCATTGTGAACTTTTAATAAAATATGTAAGCCAGAATCTTCTCCGATCACTTCCACTTTATTAGAAAAGTATCTTTCGATCGCCGAAACAAGAACATCTCTCTTTGTTCTGTAAACAACTCGCATTTTATGAATATGTTTTTCCCAATGTCCTTCGTTTAAAAATCTTCTAATGATTTCTTGGTCAATTCTCGAAACAGTTTGTGTGAAGAATAAATATTGTGAATGATACAATTTAATTAGTTGTTTTGGCAACACCATATAACTCATTCGTAATGACGGGAGTAAAGCTTTTGAAAATGTTCCCATGTAAATTACGTTTCCCTCTGTATCAAGCCCCTGCAATGCTGGAATCGGTTTTCCAGAGTAACGAAATTCACTGTCGTAATCATCTTCAATAATATAACGTCCATACTCCTCTTGTGCCCATTGCAATAGTTGTATTCTCTTTTTAATTGGCAAAATCATTCCACACGGAAATTGATGAGACGGGGTAACGAACATAACATTCGCATTGCTAGCTTCTAAAGCTGCAATACAGATCCCATCCTCATCAAGTGGAATCATTTGAACATTTTCTTCACCCTTTTCAAAAACAACCAACTTTCGATGATATCCTGGATTTTCAACTGCAAAATCCTTTCCCTTTAACAACTGAAACAAGATTCTTATTAAAAATTGTGTTCCGGCACCAATTACAATTTGACTCGCAGAACAGCTAACACCTCTTGATTCATATAAATAGTTCGCAATCTCTTCACGCAAATTGGATTCACCTTGAGGATGTCCAAGAAATAGCAGGTCCTTATTTTCTAGCTGCCATACTTCATTTGAAATTTTCCGATAAACAGCGAATGGAAAGGTCTTTGGATCTACACCCGTTTGTGTAAAATCATATTTATATAACTGTTCTCTGTATAATACTTCCTTAACGGATTCTCTTTTTTTCTCTGTAAGCAACATTTGCTCAATTTCACATACAAAATAACCCATTCGTGAAACTGATTCAATATACCCTTCTGCCAAAAGTTGGTCATATGCTGATTCGACTGTATTTTTACTCACTTCTAAATGCACTGCTAACTTTCTTTTTGCAGGAAGCTTCGTCATAGGAGGGATATTTCCGCTTCTTATTTCTTCTTTTATATACCCATATAACTGTACATACAACGGGATTTTTGACTCAATATTCAAATTTGGTGTTAACTCTAACATAAAATCTGACCCCTTATAAAATTGCATTTCTGACACTTCTAGCAGTACCAGATGTTATATATAATAATTTTTATCATGTAAATTGAATAAAATCAATCTTTGAAAGGAGCATCATGATCATGCAAAACAGCAGACGACTTGGACTATTTATGATTCTTACAGGAGCTACTTTATGGGGATTATCCGGTCCATTAATTCAGTGGTTTTTTCAACGTACGAGACTCTCATCTATCGACTATTTAGTCATTCGCCTCTTACTTGCGGGGGTTTTTATTTTATGTTTCTTACTTACAAAAAAACAAAATATATTTCGTATTTGGCAACAACCACGTCAACTATTTCAACTGATCATTTTCTCTATTCTTGGAATGCTTGGCGCACAATATGCTTTTATTGAAACGGTGCATATTAGCAACGCTGTCACAGCTACACTATTCCAATTTTTAGGGCCAGTTCTAATTACTATTTATGTCGCAATACAAAATAAAAAACTGCCTTCTACTTTGCAAGCACTAGCAATTATCTCTGCACTAATCGGCACATACTTTATAATTACAAATGGATCAGCTCATAATATTGTCATGTCTAAGCAAACTATCTTATTCGGACTGTTAACAGCTATTGGTTTTACCTTCTACACACTTCATCCTACTTCCCTCATTCAACAATGGGGAACGACTCTTATTATTGGCTGGGGTATGTTAATCGGAGGTATTGCATTATTTATTTACAATCACTCTTTTGAATGGAAGCAATATTCACAAACCTTTACGTTGTCAACATTCTCGATACTGATTTTAATTATTATAATTGGTACACTTTCTTTTCTACTCTACATCGGTAGTCTAAAGTATTTATCAGCAACAGAGACTAGTATTTTATCTAGCATTGAACCACTTGTAGCAACTATTGTTTCTATTACGTGGCTAAAGGAATCTTTCGGAGTTTACCAATTACTAGGCGGTATATGTATCGTCATTGCAGTTATTTTCTTAACAAAGCCAGAAAGAGTAGCAAAATCCACAATCATTGCTGAACAAGTATAATGATTTATAACAAAAAAACAGAAAAACCCTATAAGGGGCTTTTCTGTTTTTCATTCACTATTAGATCGTACTCATTAAAACTTATTGACAGGCGACTATTTCGATGCCTTCTCATGCTCCTGTTTAAAGAAGCTCTTCATTGAATGGAGTACATCTGATCTTTGTTTTAGGATGTAGTAGCGGAATTTTTCATCGTTATTGTTTTTATATGAGGGGATTAAAGTAGAGTGTCGGTTGTATTGGTTTACTTGTTTAGGATATACCCTTTGATATGACTGGGGTTTTTGTCGGCCATTTTTCAAAAATCCCATTTAGATGTGCAGGATACACCCTTTTTTGTTTCAATTTATGCTAGTTAGAGCCAATTAAAATACTACTATTAGCTGGCTTAGTTTAATAAGAACTATCAATTACTTCCTTAAACTTTTGTTTCTATTGGTAGCTCTATAACTAATTCAGATATATAGATTCTATACTACATTCATCTAATTAAAGAGTCTGACTCAAAAGACCGTTGAACAACGACATTTAAGCCAGACTTCTTACTTATTTTTTAATTCCTAGGTCCCTCAATATGCTATCTAACGTCATACCGTTATACTCCAACTTTGGTTCAGGCGAATTCGCCACAGTTGGATTTTTCCTCTTATAGTAATAAGTAACAGAAGACATGTCTTTTGCATCGACTGTTCCGTCAAAATTGATATCAGCATT
>NZ_JBHJTJ010000049.1:0-5328 GCF_042267765.1 Gottfriedia sp. NPDC056225
CGTTACAGCTAATAACATTCCTTTTAATCCACCAACTAAAATAAATAAATAATTATTACTTCTTTTTAGCAAATAGGTTTTCATTCTCAACCTCACCCTAATATTTTTAAATATATTATTCTTTAATATTTTTTCTTTTACTTTTATCGTTTAAAAAAATGCTTATTAAAGCCGATGCAAACAATAAAAAAATATAAATAGGTGAATCAATAGCTTTTGTAAAAAAACTAATGCATGGGTTGAATTAGTTCTTATTTTTGGATTTATCGCGTAAAACATCTAATGTAAAAAATACTCCCATAATCCCAAGAAATAATGTCACTGAAGATACCTTTGAAGGATAATTCCAAATACCGACAACAAATAAAACAATAGTTAAACAAATTCGATAGATTAGTAATTTTGTCATTAAATTACCTCCATCTAAGATTTTTAATATTATTTTTTAAAATTATACTTTGTTACGTCTGAAAGAAGTACCTGTTTCTTATGTAATCGCATCAGTTAATTGAAGAAATTTTAATTTTTTGGAAGCACCCCATTAGTAATTTTTTTAAGTGTTTTTTCTAAAACACTTCCAAATAGTATAAGAGTTATAATGATAACTATGATTTGAATCAATTTTCTTACAAATAGATTTGAAAGGTCTCCTCCAATCCAATTACCACCATAGTAAACACAAATAAACATTAAAAAAATCGTCATAAGATAGGTTATAATTACACCTAATATCTGAAGTTTTGTTAGTTCCTTTATTATCTTTCTGTTTTTCAATATTTTATAAATCGTAATTATGATGAGCATAATCGTCATTAAAATATCCATTATTATACCCCCTCCTCCTTCATACCCATTCTATAAATTCATTTAAATTACCTTGTTTCTTATGTAACAATCCTGCCATCTTGTTGAATAAGAAATGCTGTTTTTTAATGAAAAAACCATATATCTCAGTTAACATAATGGAGCTTATCGGCAATAAAAAAGTGAATGCTATTTTAGGGATAGCGTCAGGAAAACGCGTTTTGTTGGCAGGACCCCATACCCATCAAGCTAAGGCAAATCATTACCCAAAAAACGGAAAAAACGCTATTCTTTCTGTAATATCACGGAATGGATGGTGTTTTTTTAATGAATCCTATCATTTCAAATGAACTGAATCTTTTCGCGCAAGAGATAAAATACTTTTTATCTCCAGTAGTCCTACAAGATATTTCCAAATATGTTGGCTTTGTGCAGCGATCTAGTAAGTTTCAATCAAACGAACTCATTGCCCTTTGTGTATGGACCAGTCAGGAAATCGCTAACACATCACTTACACAATTGTGCAGTCGATTAGAAGCCTCCACAGGGGTACTGATGAGCCCAGAAGGATTGAATCAACGCTTTAATCCGGCTGTTGTCGCATTTCTTCGAGAAGTTTTCGCTTCTCTTCTCACAAAAAAACTCTGTAAAAATAAATCGCTTTCTGCTCATATGATTTCTACTTTTAATCGTACCCGTATCTTAGATGAAACAGTGTTTCAACTGCCTGATCATTTTGCCACTGATTATCAAGGTTCAGGTGGGAGTAGTAATACCGCAGGCGTGAAAATCCAATTGGAATATGATTTACTGAGTGGTCAATTTCTTAATGTGCAGCTTGGACCAGGAAAGAATAATGATAAAACATATGGTACAATCTATCTTGAAACTGTTGATGCGGGCGATTTATGTTTGCGTGATCTTGGTTATTTTGATTTAGGAGATTTACAAGCCATTCATGATAAAGAGGCTTACTATATCTCGCGGTTGAAGCTAAATACACGTATTTATATCAAGAACCCCCAGCCAGAATACTTCAACAATGGCACGTTAAAAAACAAACCGAATACATCGAGCTTGATATGACACAAATGATGTCTAGTCTAACCCCTGGTGAAACGATGGAAATCCCCGAGGCATACATTGGCCAAAATCAGAAGCTTCCAGCACGTGTCATGATTCATCGTTTAACCGACGACCAAACGAAAACACGCTTGAAAAACCAAGAGGTACGTGAAAAGAAAAAAGGCATTGTCATGAAGGAGAAAAGTAAGCGCTTGATGGGTATGAACGTCTATATCACGAACACATTGGCAGAAGAAGTTCCCGTTGGATATGTCCATTCCCTCTATTCCCTTCGTTGGCAAATTGAAATTTTATTTAAAACATGGAAGTCATTCTTTGAAATCGATGAATGTAAAACAATCAAAAAAGAACGCCTCGAGTGCCATTTATATGGTCAACTTATCGGAATTCTCCTCTGTTCTTCGACAATGTTTCAAATGCGACAGCTTCTGCTTGAAAAGAAAAAGCAGGAGCTGAGTGAATACAAAGCGATTTATATGATTAAAGATTACTTTCCGTTACTATTTCAAGCCATAGCAGTTGGCACAAAAGAACTTTTGAACATTCTGCATCGCCTTTATCAGCTGCTCAAAAAGAACGGTCGTAAATGTCATCGGTATAAGAAGATGACCGTCTTTGATATTCTAGGGGTTGTGTATGAAACGACGGTGAAGCATAGACAAGCTGCCTAGCAAAAAAATCGCGTTTTAATAGGCTTCTTTCGCATGCCTACTTTTCTATCACTCATTAATTTTGAAACAAGGTTCATTTCTTATCTAGTAATTTACGTTGTTAGCTTGATGGGTATGTGGCAGGACCCCTATCTCTAATTTCTTAACTGAACAGCTAGAAGTGACAAAAAAGAAAGTTCAAAATCATTCAGGATCAAAAGTAACGAAAACAATTATCTATTCCTCAAAAGTGGAAGTACCTAAAATTCTAAACTACATAGAATCAAATGATACTTTAGAAAAATTTAAATCATTGAAGCTAGGTTATAGAGACGAATTTTAATTTTAAAATTAAAAACACGGGGAAGGAGTACCTACATTCTAGTATTATGTGGATTTACAATAGTCCGATTAAAAATCCTGTACTGATCTTGATTGCAGGATTTTTTCTTGTTTAGTAATCTTGCTATTTAAAGGAGTGAGACTTTCAAACAAAATTGGCTATTTATGTTTAGGTTAGAATGGAGATTGTGAAGGAATGTACTTAAACTAAATGACAGGTTAATTGAAGAAGGATTCTTGTTTTCAAATATAGAATGTAAAGGGAAAAAAATCAATTATATGAGGGGGAACACATTGAATCGCATAGAGTATATTCGAACTGAAGAAAAGAAGTATCACGATTTTTGCTATGATAACTATAAATTATTTGAAGAAGGTTCTTGGTTGTATAAACCAGTTAAAACTGTAATGGAATTATTACCATTATTTGATAATAAAGATAGCTTAAATGTCATTGATTTGGGTTGTGGGGTTGGTAGAAATAGTATTCCGATAGCTGAAGCAATAAAAGATAGGAATGGCAAAGTTGTTTGTGTAGATTTACTGGATTCGGCATTAACCAAATTAAATGAATATAGTAAACAATATAAAGTCGATGAACTAATTCGAACGGAAAAAGCTGATATAGGTAACTATAAAATTAAGCCTAATGAGTTTGATCTTATTGTTGCAGTATCATCTTTAGAACACGTTAAATCAGTAGAAGTTTTTGAAGATGTAGTACGACAAATGGCAGAAGGGACTAAAAGTAACGGAGTAAATTGCCTTATAGTAAATTCTGAACTTCAAGAAATAGATTTAGAATCAAATGAAAAGCTAAATGCATTAATGGAATTAAATCTTTCAACAGAAGTAATGATGGACAAATTAAGTAGTATATATACAGGGTGGGAAGTATTAAAAACAATTGTAAACCCATTAGAATACAACATTACTCGAAGTGAAAAATCTGTTTTATTAAAAACAAACGCTATAACGTTTTTTGTAAGAAATAGTATTGGATAGTTTTGCAAATAACGTTTGCATTAGTTGCACAACGATCGACTTCGATGGTCTTTTTATTGGACTATATGGAAGGACAATTATAGATAACAGAGAATCTTGTGAATAGAAAATATCTTTATTAATGGAGGCTAGGAAAAGTGGTTAGTATCAGAGAAGCTAATAAGAACGATGTATCAGATTTAGCATTTTTAATGAAGGAATTGGGTTTTCCAACTACAATTGAGAAAATGGAATTAAGATTTAATCACATTCAATCCAATTCTAATTATCATACTCTTGTTGCAGAAGAAAATAGCAAGATTATAGGTATGATAGGATTATTTACGGGTTTACTTTATAACAAAGATGGAATTTATTGTCGAGTAATTTCATTTGTAGTTGATAGCAAAATCCGTAATAAAGGGGTTGGAAATCTTTTAATACAAGAGGCTGAAAAATGGGCTAAAAATCAAGGCGCAATTTACATCGGATTAAATAGTGGAAATCAATTGGACAGGCTTGATGCTCACGAATTTTATAAACGGTCAGGTTATAAGGCAGACAGCACAGGATTTGTTAAAACCTTATGCAACTGATGCATTAGTTGTTTAAGGAGGCTAGAAGAGGTAAGTATAGAATTCTTATAAAGAGAATATAAAAATCTTAATTATAAGAGAAAAGGGGTTTTCGGATGACGATTACTGAATCTACGCATTATTATTCCTTCTTTACTTATTATTTTCCTATTTTTTTCGTAACAACACTATTTTTAATAATAGGATTTTTAGTATATTTTATAATTAAGATAATGAATAACAGGTAATATATTGCAAGTTCCCTTATGTAACTACTATGGGAGAGCGATTTAAACTCCCGTTCACTGTTGTGAATCCTGGATTCATGGATGGCTAACTCATGCTTTAGTTTAACAACGATTGAATTCTTACTGCGGTCTTTTTCATTGAACAAAGTGGATGTCAAAATATAATAGATTTCAACCTTTGCTTTTTCTGTATTAGAAGGTATTTATTACATTAATAGATAATTAGTTGAAGTTAGGGAGTGGAAAAGGTGGATTCAAAAATTTCTGAAATAGTAAGTAAATGGGATCTTTCTGTTCAAGACGTACACATAATTTCAAAAAAAGTAACCATATTTAGTAATCTAGATGGTAAGAAATATGTTTTAAAGCAAAAAGGTAGTCCAATAGAGATATTTAAAGAGCATGAACTGCTAGATCACCTACATTCTAAAAATATAAGTGTTCAACGTCCGTTACTTAATAAAAATGGAGAAGATTTTTGTGAATATAAAAAACACTATTTCTCAATTTATGAGTATTTTGAAGGAGAAATAATTACTCCTAAGGAATGCCTTCAAAATGGTAATTCTCCTCATTTGTTTGGAGAAACAATAGCGTCATTACATATGGCAATGGAGAAATTCAGAGTAGATAATGAAT
>NZ_JBHJTJ010000049.1:5338-12950 GCF_042267765.1 Gottfriedia sp. NPDC056225
AAAAAGAGACCTCTATAAAAATATGTATGATAGGGCAATTAATGTAATCAATAATAGTAAGAAAATTAATAAATTAAATATTATTTTCGAAGAGTTAGAAGTAGACATTAAAAATATTTCTAAAGTTTTGCCAAAACAATTAATCCATAGAGATCCACATACGTCGAATTTTATTATGAAACAAAATGAATTAGTTGGAATCATCGATTTTGAGATTGCTGAGGAAAATATTAGGATTTTTGATATATGTTACTGTGCAACAAGTATTCTTAATGAAGTTTTTTCTGATCATAAATTTAGACAAGAATGGATCACCTTTGTTGGGAAATTATTAAACGGTTATAATTCAATTAACCAATTATTCGAAAATGAAGTTAATTCTATCTGGCATACAATGCTGTATATCCAAACAATTTTTATGGCATATTTCATAGACTATCCCAACATTTTCGATTTAAACAAAGACATGTTTTTATGGATATATGAAAATAAAAATAATATTGAGATGAATATACTAACTCCTCAATAATACTTTTTTATTGAACAAACCCATGCAATAGATGAATACGAAATAGAGGATGATCAAATGATCATCCTCTATTTCGCTATATGGAAGTTTAGCTACAAAATATATGAAATTAAGCGAACCCAAATAAGCGCTTTACTGGCTTCAGTAAGGCGCTTATTTGGGTTTAAAATCAAAAAAATATTTTATGGTTGAAGATTTTGGTATATATCGCTACAATATATCGTAACGATATAAAGAGGTGATAAAATGTCTGTCAAACATATTATTTTAGGTATATTGAGTTGGAAACCTTCTTCGGGTTATGAAATTAAAACGGAAGTGGAATATAAGGGACGAGAGTTAGGTTGGGGAAAAGTTAGTTTTGGATCGATTTATCCAAAGTTGAAGGAGCTTGAACTAGAAGGATTAGTGAACTGCAAAGAAGTCAGTCAAACTGAACGCCAAACTAAAATGTATGACTTAACGAATAAAGGATGGGCAGAACTATCTGATTGGTTACGATCAAATCCAACTTACCCTGTTGTAAGAGACGAATTATTAATGAAAATGAGTTTTTGGAACTACGTTCCAAATCTGTCAATTGATTGTTTGATCGCACATTTAAACAACAGAAAGATTAATTCCGAAAAAATGCTAGAACATCTGAGAGATTGGGAGTGTAATGATGTTTCTTCGATTGGGAATCTGGCTGCATACTCCTTCGAGTATTTAAAGCTTCAATTGGAAACGGAGATTAAATGGATCAATCAAACGATAGAGAAGTTGCTGCTTAACGAACAACAACCACACAAAGATCCAATGAATCTTGTTCAAGAGTCTCATAAGCGGTATCAAAAAACAGTGGAATAAACATTGAACGGGGAGAAGATATATGAATCTACTAAGCCCATTAAAAGTAAGAGCGTTTCGATTTTTATATTTAGGGCAAGTTGTTTCAGATTTAGGGAATTGGATGAGCTTTATGGCATTGATGATTTTATTCACGTATCATTGGAAATTACCACCAGAAAAGTTAGCTTTAGTTCCAATTACCCTCTCACTCCCATGGATTTTGTTGAGTCCGTTTTCGGGCGTATGGGTAGAGAGGTTCTCAAAGCGAAATCTAATGATATTTTGTGATTTTATTCGATCCATACTATCGTTTTCAATGCTTTTTACGAACAATTTTTGGGTTCTTTTAGTAATCATTTGTTTGATTCAAAGCGCTGCAACTTTTTTTGACCCTGCTAAGCAAGTCGCGATTAAAACATACGTTCCTGAGCCATTTCTAATAAAAGCGAATGCACTTAGCCAAATTTCACTCCATTTATCGAAAATTATCGCTCCTTCAATCGGAGGAATCTTAATCACTATACATAACCCATCGCTCGTATTTATGACAAACTCTGTATCATTCTTCTTATCTGCATTACTATTGATGAAACTTCCTAAGACCGATTACTCGAATAGTATGTTGAATAAATCAAAAAAAGGAACTTTTCTTAAAGAAATCGTAACTGGTTTTCAAAAAATATTTACAAATACTTTATTATGCATGGCAGTATGTAGTATGTTTTTTACGACCTTTTTAGTCTTCATCTATGATAGTTTTATTGCCTTATGGTCTAAAGAATTAGGAATCGCAGTTTCAAGCTTTTCGCTTCAAATTAGTGGAATAAGTCTTGGAAGTTTACTCGGAGCAGTGATTGTTGGACAATTTGGTAATCGCATTCAACCGATTAAACTCCTTTTTATTTCTCCTTTTTTCATTGGACTTTTCTTTTCAATCATTGGTTTAGGCGGCATTCACATTGTGACATTCCATGAATGGCTATGGCTTAGCATCTGGAGTTTGATTGGTTTTTTAGGAGCTAGCATTCCTATTTCGTACGGAACAATTTTGCAAACCACAACACCGACAATTCATTTAGGAAAAATATATAGTTCAGCTCAATCGATACTAAATATACCTACTTTCGTTGCGCCATTAATTGGAGCATGGATTGTAAGAACACTTGGAATCGGATACGTCTTTTTACTTTCTGGCATATTTTTTACTTTATTCTCAATTACAGGTTTAGTCATATTAAGAAGGATTAATAGATTGAATTTGGACAATAACAATGGTAAAAAGGAAAGAACTGATGTGATGTGAAAGAAGAATTAAATAGATAAAAGCCATAGCCTAAAAAACCAGCGATAGGCCATGTTTGTTACTTCTTCTTCCATCGTACTTTAGGACACTATTGATTAGGGCTAGAATTGTTGTACAAAAGTAAACTAGTTAATCATAATATTATCTTTATAATAATAAAATGTAATAATTTACCAATTTATACAAGGAGGTTTATTTATGAAACGAAAATTAGTATTTTCAATTAGTTTTGTAGGTGCTTTAGCATTATCAATTGCTTTTACAAAAGACTTACAAAATACAAAGGTATATGCTTAGACTAATGGAGACCAATATAAACTTGTGACTAGTGAAGAACAAAATCGTAGTGAAGGTAATGTAGCAAAAGGACAAGATGTACTAACAGTTGTATCAGCAGAAGAGCAATATATGGTGGAAAACAGTTCGGCTTACCAGGGATTTGTGCCACAAGAAAATGGGACAGGTTTGTATTTTGTAAAAGAAAATAGATATAACATGATATATTACGAACGCATTAATTAAACAATAAATAAAGGATAATTATTAATATCCTCTATTTAACTATTTAATAGTTTAGTTGAAGATGGACGGCAAGGAATTTTTGAGGTTGAGTAGAACTTATAAGATGAACAAATAAGAAATAGAAATTTCCTCTATCCGAGTATGTAATAAGAAATATAAATCTGAATGGTGTGAAAGAAGAGGATGTTTGAAAAGACTGAGGTAAAAAAGAAAAAACGCAAATCATTTGGTTATCTATTCATTCTTTTAGTAATTGCATTACTGTTGATGGTATTGTTGTGGTATCAAGGTATTCTTATCCCCAATACTTTCAGTGCAAAGCATTATCCTGTGAAAGGGATAGATGTTTCATCTTATCAAGGTGAAATAAAGTGGGAACAATTTCAGAAACAAGACATTAAATTTGCCTTTATTAAAGCCACTGAGGGGAGCACTTTTGTCGATGAGTATTTTGAAACAAATTGGAAAGGTGCAGAAAAAACTAATCTACGGATTGGAGCCTATCACTTTTTTAGCTATGATAGCGAAGGTAAATCCCAAGCCGAGAACTTTATGAAAACAGTACCCATTAATAAACAAACATTACCTCCAGTCATCGATGTTGAGTTTTATGGAGATAAAGAAAAAAATCCTCCTAATCGTAGTAAAGTAGAGAAAGAGCTTCAGACTATGGTGAAAATGTTTGAAGAACATTACGGAAAACGAGTCATTCTCTATACGAAAAATAAGGCTTATAATTTGTATATTAAGGATCATTTTGAACAATGTGATATATGGATAAGAGATGTTTTTACCAAACCTTCTTTATCAGATAAAAGAACTTGGACATTTTGGCAGTACACCGACCGAGAACGATTAAAGGGGTATAGTGGTAATGAAAAATTCATAGATGTAAATGTCTTTAATGGAAATGAAAAGGAATTTGAAGAATATGGGTATTAATTCCTCTAATCAAAAGATATGAGATGAAAAAGCCATGAAAAAACGCTCGGACATGCCAAGCGTTTTTTCGTGTTAAATACACTTTAATTTGTCTTGTTAAAATCACTTGGATTTACTGATTTCTATATACAGTTATTGAATATTTCTCCACATTTTCTGAACGACTTATCATTTTTTTCTTTTTTTCAATATATCTAATCAATTTGGAAATTTATTTAAAAATATCGCTGATTGGAAAGGATATAGGAAATGAAAATTGAATCAAGTGAAGGGTAAGAAATATAGTTTGTTTTTAAGAATATACTTAAAATAATATACAAATTCTTTATGCATCTACACTATAATTGAGGTGAAACGTAAACATGGAATTTGATTCTAAAGGAAATCCGAAAATTGTTGTTAGTGCTGTCACTTCAATGATTGATAGTCCTATCGACATCCAAATACATCATTTAAAACCAAATCAGATCGTAACTTTAAAAGCGAGTAGAATTGCGGAAGGGATTAAAGAAATTCATTTAGAATCTTTTGGTAAGTTTAGAGCGGATAGAACAGGATTAGTTAATTTAAACACGCAATGTCCAATAGAAGGGACATATAACAGTATAGATGGAATGGGGTTGTTTTGGTCTTTAGATACAACTAAAATTGTAACTAAAAATGATCGTAGTCAAACAGTGGGGCAAGTCTTAGAACCTCAAAAACTAAAACTATCATTAATAATTGACAATGTAATTGTAGATGAAATTCTGATAAATAGATTATGGAAATCAAATCAAATAAATCGAATTTCGGTTAGAGAAAAAGGTCTAGTTGCAACTTTCTTTAGTGACGTTAATAAAGAACAAAGACCTGGCATTATTATTGTAGGTGGTTCTGAAGGCGGGATAAACGAATATCCTGCTGCTTTACTAGCTTCTCATGGTTTTTCTGTGCTAGCCCTAGCTTACTTTGGAATAGAACATCTTCCAAAACGTTTAGTCATAATTCCACTTGAATATGTTAAAACAGCCATTGATTGGATGAAGTCCCGTCCTGAAGTAAAAGAGGACTTAATCGGTATTCACGGTACGTCAAAAGGAAGTGAACTTGCTCTTTTAGCTGGATGTTATTTTTCAGACATTAAAGCGGTTGTTTCTTTAAATGGCTCTGCTGTTTCATTAAGTGGCATTGTTCCTTGGTCAGAAGATGATACACTGCCACCATCATGGACATATAATGGTAACCCAATTCCATATGCATCACCAATTAATCCAAAGAAAATAGCGGTTGAATGTAGAGAAATGTGGTTAAACAGAGAAGGGAATCCATTTGGTAAGTGGTATGCTGCTATTACGTCTGATGAAGAAATTGTTGAAAAAGCAACAATACCAGTTGAAAAAATTAACGGTCCTATTTTACTAATTTCTGGAGAAGAAGATGGTGGCGATACTGTTCGTTTGTCTCAAAAAGCAATAGAAAGATTAAACACATATAACTTTGCATTCTCTTATAATCATCTAATTTATGCTGGTGCAGGTCATTCAATTGGGATTCCTTACTTACGAGCAAATCCATATAATCAAGGAAATAAATACGATACTGCAAAAGCAAGTAAGGATTCATGGAATAAAACAGTTGAGTTTTTTTCTGAAAACTTAAAAGTAAACTTAAATTGACCCTAACATATTAGAAAGGGTCTTTTTTTGAGAAAGAAAGTATTCCAATCCTTTTTTTAATTTTAATCTTATAGGTTTAGTCATAACAGTATTAGCAAAAAAATAGTAGTTTTACGTAATAAAAACGTTATATGGAGAGCAACTAGCTAATTTAAAAAATAAGACACTTATAAAAGTGTAATTTCTTATTTACTAAAGCTGACATTTGTTAGTCAATGAATGGAAAATTTTTTGAAAAAGGGAGGAATACAATTTCCTTTATAGAATTTAAAATGAATTAACAATCATAACATAAGGCGGCGGGAATTGAATGAACATTAGAGAAATCAAACTAGATGATGCAGAAAATTTTGTACAACTAATTAAAGAAGTTGAAAAACAGGCTGATTTCATGCTTTATGGGGCTAATGAAAGAAATGTTACGGTCGAGAAACAACGCAAACAGTTAGAAATTATTGAGGAATCCCCAAATTCAACCATATTTGTTGCAGAAGAGATTCCTGGAATATTAGTGGGTTATGCGTTTGCGATTGGTAGTACTGCGATAAGAAAAAAACATTCGGTCTATCTTGCCATTGGAATCCTTGAGGAATATACAGGTAAAGGTATTGGTACCAAATTATTTCAAAGCATAGAAGAATGGGCAATTAAACTGGGGATTTCAAGGTTAGAACTGACTGTTGTGAAACAAAATGAAGCAGGAGTAGGTTTATATAAAAAGATGGGTTATGAAATTGAAGGATCAAAAAGAAACTCACTAATAATAGACGGTAACAGCTTCGATGAATACTACATGGCAAAGTTAATATAAGATGTTAGTGTTGAACTATCACACATACTTTAGTTGAACAAGATGTTAGGCTATATAGTCGATTTTTTTAATTATGCTAAATGGCATGATAGACTAATAGGTAGTGGAATATATAAAAGTATAAGTTTAAGAAGGAGACAAAATATGCCTAGTTTAGTATTTATACTTCCTTTCGTTATACTTTTATTAGCAATATCTTTTCTCTACAACTTTAAAAAGAAAAGTAAAATATCTAGGATCATCGGTATTTTATTTATAGCTTGGACTTTTCTCATGGGATTGGGTATCGTTACTTATTATGCAACTACTACGCACTAATGGATGACATTAGTAGAACAATAAATCGGCTACATAGTCGATTTTTTTTGTGCTAAATGAATGAATGTAACATTGAATTAAATATTGTATGTGTCAATATAGTCATTTTAATGCGGAGGATATACATGCGAAAAATTGTAATCATTGGCTCAGGTGGATCAGGAAAATCTACATTTGCCAGAAAGTTAGGAGATAAGTTAGAAATAGATGTTTTTCATCTTGACGCTTTATTATGGAGACCAAATTGGGAAGGGGTTCCAAAAGCAGAACAGATACAAATACAAAATGAACTAGTTAAAAATGAAAAATGGATCATTGATGGTAATTATGGAGGCACAATGGAGATAAGACTCAATGCAGCCGATACGATTATTTTTCTAAATATATCTAGGTTAGTTTGTATTTATCGTGCATTCAAAAGGTTCATTAAATATCGAAACTCAACTAGGCCTGATATGAGGGAAGGTTGCCAAGAGAGATTTGATTTTGAATTTTTTAAATGGATTTGGGAGTATCCCAAGAAAAAGAGACTCAGTATTTTAAAAAGTCTTCAACAATTATCTGAAGAAAAAGAAATTATAATTTTAAATTCAACAAAAGAAGTTAAGCAATTTTTAGTTAAATGATCTAATCATTAGAATTTCTTTATTGAACTTAAGAATGCTTTAGTTGAACAACATGATCCTCGATTCGTCGGT
>NZ_JBHJTJ010000049.1:12960-27512 GCF_042267765.1 Gottfriedia sp. NPDC056225
ATATTTATTAAAAAAACAGGCAGTAATGTTGTATAAGCAATTGTTATTTTGGAAATTAATTTTTTTCTTGACCTATTCAAGTTGATTTTATAAAATGACTAAAGGAATATTTTGACTAATTAAAAAAATAGTAGTGAAGGGAGAGGAAAATAAATGAAAGCAATCAGTAGTTTTTTAGTGAACGATTGGACCTTTTATTTATTTTTTGCTCCATTTAATTTTTTTAAAAGAACTATTGGTTGTAAAACCTATAGTTCTTTTTTTATGTCATCCTTTAATCTAGGGAGGATTATAAGGAATTCTTCACAATACCTGATTACAATTGAAAAGGAGCGGTTTTTATGGAATTTAGAGGAGCAAGCGTGTATGATCAAAATGATTTTTTTTCAACTTACATGAAACGAAGAAGTCGAAAAGATAGTCCGAATAATGCCATCGAAGGTCCAATTATGTATGAATTAATTGGTGATATTCAAGATAAATATATTTTAGATTTGGGTTGCGGTGACGCATCATTTGGGAAAGAACTTATACAATTAGGTGCACAAAAATATACAGGAGTTGAGGGATCGAAACAAATGGCTGATGTAGCAAATGTGAATTTACTTGGACTAAATGGAATGGTTCATTTGGAATCAATGGAATCTTTTTCCTACCCAGCTGAAACATATGATCTGGTTACATCTAGATTTGCTTTCCATTATGTATGTGAAATAGACAAGCTGTTTCAAAAAATTCATCGGACATTGAAAGAGAATGGTAGATTTGTCTTCAGCATTCAACACCCACTAACGACAGCATCGTTTACCAGTAAGCAATCAGGCGATAGACGTGAGAATTGGGTTGTAGATGATTATTTTGAAGATGGTGAAAGAAGAGAACCTTGGATTGACCGTGTAGTAGTGAAATACCATCGAACAATTGAACAATATTTCTATCATCTTAAACAAGCTGGCTTTAAGGTTTTAGACCTTCGCGAAGGAACGCCAAAACGGGAGAACTTTACTAGTGATGAAGAGTTTGCAAGAAGAAAGAGAATTCCTGTTGTATTGGCTTTTTCATGTAGTAAGTAAATGATGAGAGGAGTAATGGAAAATGAAAAATTCCACTACCTTGAAGATTGAACCTGTTACAATGCAAACCGTCGGAATAAAATATATCCATTTAAAAAAAATCAGAGAGCTGCTTGATGATTCACCTAGCTTTTTTATTCAGCATGGTTTCAATTTTTTCGATAGTGATCTCAGAAGGAGAGATGACGGATACCTCTTCTTGATCAATACTTTGAGCTAATAAACCAATTAAGGACTTAGACACAATTAAGCTTATATTTGTTTTATGAAGGTAAAGGTGACAAATCTTAGTCGGCATGAATTGGAGAATAAGGGAGCAGGGCTGGGAAAGTTTAAATACAGGGAATTCTCATATGGGACAGTATGATAAATGAAAGGGGAGAAGTTGAAACAGCCAAAGCATTAACTCGAATAAAGATGTTATTAAAAATAATAATAACACTAAAGATATTAATAACATATATATCGGAATTGAAATTAAAATTGAAACATATGACATTGATAACAACAATGTTGTTGTTATTGCCAAGTAGAAAAAATAAAAATTGAAAAAGATTAGAAGACTAATAGAATAAAAGAAGCGTTGTTAAGCTACTGCACAGGAAGTTAAGAATGACTTGATGAATAGTACCAGGGTTATTATGCATACATTTAATCTCCAACTTTGAAAATAGTTTGAAATAATGTTCATTAATATTGTTACTTCTTAATTTTTCGCTATTCCAAGAGGAGATAAGGTAATAAAAAAAGTAAGAACAATGCATTTTTGGATCTGCGTTATTGTTTCAGTTTTCTTATCTAATAAAAAATTTACCGTTAACTAATGATAGTTATGAATTTGAATTCAATGTTCCTGGTCATTTTACGGTTCACTAAGACTTTACAATCGGCTTTCATGAAGATAGAAAAGTGACGAATGAAAACTTATATTTAAAATAAACCCTCAATCGTAGGAGATGTAAAAATGGATTTCGTCATCGCCGTACTGGACGTGCTTTACTTACAAACCTATTGGAAAACAAGCTGATGCAGATATTAATTTTGATTGTGTAGTTGATGAAAAAAATGATATATGTAGAGAAAAACTACTTAATGCAAAATCCTACAATGACCTAAGAACCTACATAGAATAATAGAAAAAGAGAAAAATTAAATTAATCTCTTTAGAAAATAATTGCTACTGGTATTAACTTGAGTCTTTTATTGAAGGTATTTTTCTAAATTTGTTTTATCTTTCGATTTTATTTGTTACATAAATATTAGATTTTAGTGAATGACTTTGAAGTAAATAGGGTAAATAAGAAACCTCCAACCCACTGCTAAGACGGGGAGGAGGTTTTTTTACTTTATCTAAGATTGAATGGATTAATTAGTTTTATATATTTATTCAAAATAAAATATTTTAATTTTCTGAAATTTATTATTGAGTTGCCTGAATTGTTCAAAATGCCAATGGTATCAATTATATTTATAATTTAATTGAAAGAATATTCTGTAAATATAAAGGACTGGATATGGCTTAAAAAGGTATTTAAGAAAGGTCTTGGAATACAAGGATTATATAAGTCTTTATAAATGTAACTTCTTATACCGAATTATCCTCGAGCCCCTACATTATGTAGTACAAACTAACAATAGATGGAAATTAGAATAAAGAAACAAATTTACATAAAAATTCTATTTCAATATTCTATGACAAGGTAACACGCTTCCTCTAAAATGCTTTTAAAATGAAAAGGATTAGTGGTATTTGATGTTAAGATTTTTGTTAGATTACGGATTCAACAGAAGGTTGTAAGAAAATTAATACTATTCAGTAAATAAGGACGGTGCTACTATATTTTTAATTCAATTATTTTATTGAGGCAGGTGGTTAATAAAATGGAAGCGGATACACGAATTAGTAACACATCAAATCGAAAAGCTAAAGTCAAACCAAATTTACCCTGGGTAGAAAAAATTCCTAGTAAAGGTTGGTTACTGTTATCGTTTTCTGCCGCAATTATCTTTTGGACCATATTGTCCTATATTCCGTCCACATCGAGGAGCTTTCCGAATATTATTAAAGTCACGGAATCTATTGGGACGATGATCCAACGCGGTGTCTTTTGGAGTGATATTGTCAGTAGTTTAATTTCTGTTTTATCAGGATTTGTCCTTGGCTTTATTATTTCACTTCCCGTTGCTGTACTGATGGCATGGTATCGACCAATCCGGTTTATCATTGAACCTTGGATTCAATTTATCCGAAATATTCCACCTCTTGCCTATGTGCCACTGATTGTTATCTCAGCAGGAGTTGGGCGTACCCCGCAAATTATAGTTATTACTATAGCTACTTTTTTAACAATGTCCATAACGATTTATCAAGGGGTACGAAATATTGACCCTTACTTAATTAAAGCTGCAAGGGTTTTAGGTTCAAAAGACAGAGATATCTTTTTGAAAGTAATTGCTCCTGCTTCACTGCCGTTCATTATGACGGCGATTCGTTTAGGGACTGCGGTTGGATTAACATCATTAATTGCGGCTGAATCAACCGGTGCATCTGCTGGTTTAGGTATGAGAATTCGAGCGTTAAACAACACATTTGAGTCATCATCAATGCTTTTATACATTATTCTTGTTGGTATTATTGGGTTGATCTTTGAGTGGCTCGTGAAACTTCTTGAGAGGAGGTTAACAGGATGGCAGGAAAAGAGAGAACTGTAAAATTAAAAATAGAAAGTCTTCATAAGATGTATCCATCTCGTAATGGCGAAGTAACAGCTTTAAGCGGGATTAATCTAGATGTAATGGAAAGTGAGTTCATCACTGTTGTTGGTCCCTCAGGTTGTGGCAAGTCCACGTTACTGAATATTATAGCTGGATTGGAAAAGCCAACTTCAGGTAAGGTCTTTTGCGACAACCAAGAGATTATAGGTACAGGAACAGAAAGAGGAGTTGTGTTTCAACAATACGCCCTATTTCCTTGGCTAACGGTAAAGGGAAATGTTCTATTCGGTATTCATCTCCAAGGGATTAAAGGAAAAGAAGCTGATGAACTAGCCATGAAATATATAAGAATGGTGGATTTAGAGGATTTCATTAATCATTATCCTAAAGAATTATCAGGTGGAATGAAACAGCGTGTTGCAATTGCAAGGGCCTATGCTGCAAACCCTTCAGTTCTTTTAATGGATGAACCATTTGGTGCTCTTGATGCACAAACGAGGACCCAGCTCCAAGAAGAGCTGCTTCATACATGGGAAAAGGAACAAAAAACCTGTTTCTTTATTACTCATGATGTGGATGAAGCCATCCTTTTGGGGCAAAAGGTAGTTATTATGAGTGCTCGCCCGGGGCGGATAAAAGAAATAGTAGATATACCTATTCCATTCCCCCGTAATCAAGAATCGAAGTTATCTAAAGAATTTTTAGATGCTAAGAACTATATTTGGAGTCAAGTTTATAAAGAATACCTAGAAGTTAGAAAATGATAGATTACGAGAATTCCAAGATTTTTATTTAAAAGGAGAATCTACATATGAAAAGAATTATTAGTTTGATGATTTCCGCTCTTATTATGATTGCCTTAGTAGGTTGTTCAGGAAATGAAAGTGTTTCTGGAGAGAAAAAGGAAGATAAGAAACTGACAACGGTAAAGGTAGGCTATATGCCGAACTATGCAAGTTTAAATACCGTAGTGGCTGGAATGAAAACGGATAGCTTTAAAGAAGAAGGGATAAAGGTCAAATTAGTAGAATTTGCCGATGGACCAACGATTATTGCTGCATTGGAGTCAGGAAGTATTGATATTGGTTATATTGGTCCTGGTGCCCATGTTCTGCCAATTCAAGGAAAGGCAGATATTTTTGCCTTTTCCCAATTAGGTAATGGTGATGAAGTTATTGGAAATGTCAAAAAAGGTGTGAAATCGATTAACGATTTAAAGGGAAAAACGATCGCGGTTGCTCCTGGTACTTCTAGTGAAACAATCTTAAATTTGACTTTAGCAGAGGCTGGCTTAACTCAAGATGATGTAAAATTGATGAATATGGATGCATCCGCTATTGTTACCGCGATGATTTCTGGTAGCGTTGATGCGGTAGCAACATGGTCACCAAATACAATTGCCATTAAAAAGGAGATGGGAAAGGATGTCGTGATGTTATCTAATAACAAGAGATACGCAGACAAGTCACCATCAATTGCATCTTGGGTAGTGAAACCAGGCTATTCTGATAAGAACAAGGATCTTTTAGAAAGATTTACAAGAGGATTATTCAAAGGAATGGATTACCGGGTAGATCATTTAAATAAGGTAGCAGAATGGGTGGCAAAAGAAATTGCAGTGGATCCAAAGTCTGTATTAGATCAAACAGGTGATGGTGAATGGATTACAACAAAAGAGCTTGTGAAGCGGATTAAGGATGGAACATTAGAGGCGTACTATCAAAAGCAAGAGGAAAACTTTGTGGAAGCTGGGCGGCTTAAGAAAAAAGAGATGAGACCTGTAAAAGACTATGTTTTATTTGATAATATGCTGAATGCCGCAAATTAAAGAGATTATCTGTCAAAATGATTCGTCAAGACAATAAAAGGGCTATCAAGTTTGTTATATAGGTTATTTTTCAGTAATACCTTGCAAATTTCATTTATAAGAGAAGTGGTGAAAATCTATCTGTTAAAGGCCCTATAGGTTCAACTAGTATCATTAGGGAATATAGCCTTCTGATACTAGTACCACTCAATTCGTAAAAGGTGATATTCTCAATGCTCATTATCTTAATGATCTTTCTTACCATTTCGTCTATTATGGTGCTGATTGTAAAAAGGAATAAAGAATTGTTTTATATATTTGGTATGTGTATTAGTCTCGCTATCATGCTCTCCGGTATTCTCCTTTATATAGCGAAAAAAGGTGGAATTAGTAGGGAATTACAGAATTTCTTCTATTTCAATAGTGATCTGAAATTGAAAATTCAATATTTCCAAATCACCCTAGATCAATTAGGTCTAACTATTGCAATTGGGAGATATTTATTTCCACTTTTTCTTGCATTAATCGCTTTTCATTATTCTTTAATTCCTTGGCTGCAAAGAAACTACTGGGTGAAAAGAATAACCATCTTTATTCCTATTTTCTTAATTATTCTAGACTATCCGGATGTATTTCGGTTTCTTACAAACAACAATGAGATTTTGAAAAAAGCAATTGCAAGTGGGACTAATCTGATAATTGGGTTCTATATCATACTATCGATAACATTATTAATCTTTGAGGCATATTCGATCAAAGTAAAATATTTCCAAAGAAAATTTATTTTAATTATTTCATTCATTTTATCGTTAAGTTTGTTATATCTTCTCTATTTCGGTCAAGATCCTACACAAGTGTATCAATTATACTTATATGAAAATGGGATCTATTATATTAAGTCGGTCTTGTCAATTCCTTCATACATTTCAATTGTTGTCCTTAATGTGATCTTGGCCATAACCGGTTTTGTAAGTTTGTTTAAGTACACACATGAACAATTTAATTCAAGTCGCGAAGAGATTACAATTCAGCGAAAGTTTGACGCCATAAATACGGGAACCTCCGTTTTTGTGCATAGTATGAAAAATCAGCTGTTGGTCAACCGTGTGATATTTAAAAGAATAAATGTTACGGTAAGGCAAGAACATGTTGATTTGGAAAAATTGAAGGATTATATTCAAACCCTATCACAGCAAAATGAAAATATTCTTTTACGGATTGAAGAGCTTTATCGTTCTGTTAAAACGAATGCCATTCATATGATTCCCGTGAAATTACAAGACGTCATAGATTGTGCACTTGAGCGATTTTCGCAGAAGTATCCTGAAGAGTCAGTAAATGTTGATTTAGAAATCCAATGTAACCTATTAGCAGATAAAGTGCATTTAAGTGAGGCTATTTATAACTTGTTAATTAACGCACAGGAAGCTGTTAATGATTTTGATCCCACTGTTGACGAAGGGGTTTCATTACATTGTTATAACTCAAGTCAATATACAGTCATTGAAGTGAGGGATAAAGGGAGTGGAATTAGTAAAAAAGATTGGAAAAAAATTTATGAACCTTTTTATTCTACAAAAAACTCCAATCACAATTGGGGGATGGGTTTGCATTATTCTCAAACAATTGCAAAAGAACATTTTGGAAACCTTCGTTTTGAAAGTGAAGAAGGGAAAGGAAGTAGGTTTTATTTACTACTGCCTAAATTTAATGGGTAAAGAAGTGAATAATATTGAATTATCCAATTAAAATTATGATTGCGGATGATATCCAATTATTAGTAGAAGACCTTTCCGAACTACTTCAAAATCAAGAAGACATGGAAGTAGTGGCTACTGCAATCAGTGGGAAAGAAATTGTAGAACTCGCTAAAAAAATAGACCATGATATTATTCTAATGGATATTGAAATGGAAAGCGCTATTGCTGGGATTAAAGCCACTGAAAGAATACGAGATTGGGATAAAAATGAAAAGATTATTTATCTGACAGCTCATGAAACAAAAGAAGTAATCTTAATGGCGATGGGGACAGGAGCTATTGATTTTATCGTTAAGGGAATTTCAGAAAAAGATATACTAGCTCATATTCGAAATGCTTATAAGGGAAATTCCCTGCTTGATATGAAGGTTCAACAAGTGGTTATGCAAGAATATATTCGATTGCAGCAGTCTGAGAAAAGCCTACTCTTCTTTATCCACAATATATCAAATCTTACCAACACAGAACGACAATTAATTGAATTCTTTTTAAAAGGAATGAAGGTAAATGAGATTGCTAAGGCGAGAAGGGTAGAGGTAGTTACAATTAAATCTCAGATTAACACTTTATTAAAGAAATTCGGTGTTTCACGAACAAAAGAAATCGTCAAAACCTTAAAGGATTTGAACTTGGCACATTTATTTTTATAGGTCGATAATGAAATAGAGTGTCTATTTTTTATCTATCCTTTATGAACATAGTAATCAGGAGGTTTTTTTAATGAGAATTGTTTATTTTGATATTGACTCACTTCGACCAGATCATTTAGGATGCTATGGGTATGCACGGAACACAAGCCCTAATATTGATAAAATAGCTAGTCAAGGGGTTCTGTTTAACCAGATGTATTGTGCTTCATCTCCATGTGTACCCGCTCGGTCTAGTTTTATTTCAGGGCGCTTCGGAATTAATCATGGAGCTTTAACACATTGGGGACCTGGTTGTAAGTTTTATTATCCAGAAGGGGATTTCCATAGTAAAGAGATGCCATTCTTTACGAGATATTTACGTGAAGCGAATCACCGTACTATTACCTTTTCTTCTTTTGGTGATCGACATCATGCCTGGTGGTTTTTCGCAGGGTGGGATGAAGTCCATACCCATACGTTAAAAGGTGGTACAGAAGATGCGCATGAAGTAAATAATGCAGTTCTACCATGGATCAAAAAGCATGGTGCCGATGATAACTATTTTCTTCATATTCAATATTGGGACCCGCATTCGGCCTATACCTATCCGAAAGAGTATGCGGAGCAATTTTCGGATGATTTAATTCAAGAATTTCCGGATGAGACAGCTATTCAAATGCATCGGAAAGATTCATTTCCGCGGTCGGCTAAATTTCTGCATTGGACAGAAGATTACAGTACGCTCCCAAAGGAGACGATGCCATATGAAATTGAAAATCGGGAGGATTTTAAAAAGTTGATAGATGGGTATGACGGTGGTATTTCCTATATGGACAAACACCTTGGACAAATCGTTGATGCCTATCGTGAACTAGGAATTGAAGATGAGATTTGTTTCATCATTACGGCAGATCATGCAGAGTCTTTTGGAGAGCAAGGATCTTACCTGGAGCATGGAATGGCCACTAAAGCAGTCCATCATATTCCACTCATTATCCGGGTTCCTGGAATGGCAGAGGGGAAAGTAACTAATCACTTTATTTATAATGTGGATATTATGGCCACTGTAGCAGAAATGCTGGGATTACCTGTTCCAACAGGTTGGGATGGCACTTCGTTTTTGCCTATTCTAAAGGAGGAAGAAATGGAGGGACGAGATTATCTGGTTCTAGAACATGGATTGTATGCCTGCCAACGAGCTGTGGTTGATCGAAAATGGTATTTCCTTTATACGTATCACCAGGGATTCTATCATATTGATGATGTTATTCTATATGATCTAGAAAATGATCCTTATCAGACAGTCAATTTGGCAAAGGACTATCCGGAAGTAGTAGAGAAAATGTTTCTCCGTTTATCAAAATGGGTGGAAGATAATCTCGCTAAAAATGGAGTTGGAAAAGATCCAATGCGAGAAATACTTGCAACCGGAGGACCTTTCCGTTACCTAGAGCCGCAAGATTGGATCCTTCGTCTAGAAAATGCTGGCTGGAATAAAGAAGCGGATGAATATCGAAAGAAGTATATTAAGCCAGCTGTACAATATTAATCTTGCAATCTGATTTAATCTGAAGTATGCGAAGATTGAGGGGTTGGTTTAAATAGGAAAAAAGTTTATGTACTTGTCATATCCTGACTATCGAACGTAGATAAGAATCATGTGTAAAAATATCTGAAGGCATAAATATTTCTCTGTTTAAGTGATAAAAAACTTTCACTTAATTGATTATAAAACGTACGTTTGTGAAAAAGTTTGTTCGTATCATATTTTTTTGTACCACAATAAAAAAGACCTGTAAAAAATCTAGAGTTTAAGCAGAAATTAAATTTTTGAGAGTCTATTATTGAGTTGGTGAGGTGTAGAATGAAAAAATTATGTAACAAAATTCTGGCATTTGTAATGGCATTAGCAATGGCATTTTCGGTTATTTTGGGTATGGTGACTTCACCATTACCAACAGCAAAAGCGGCAACAACGGCAATAACAACGAATAATATTATTCCTGCTCCGCTAAGCTACACAGCAGGCACAGGCAATTTTATAGTAGATCCCAATACTAAGATTTATGTAAACGGCACATCTCAAGCGCAAACAGATGAAATCCGCAACAATATAGGTAACTACCTTCAGAGCAAGATGGCGCCTTCAACTGGTTATCGATTAACTGTTGTCGAGGGAAGTACACCTCCGTTAGACAGTATTTATCTTACAATTGGTACCCCATCACACGCAGGAGTAGAAGCCTATGATTTAACAGTTACTACAACAAATATAACCATCACAGCGAGGGACCAACAAGGACTTTTCAGAGGTATTCAGTCTATCAGGCAGCTTCTTCCGCCTCAGATTGACAGCCCTACACTTGTAGAAGGAGTTAGCTGGACTGTTCCTTGCTCTACTATACAAGATGCCCCGACATATGCAATTCGCGGCTATATGCTTGACGTAGCAAGACACTTCTTCACCGTAGCTGAAGTTGAGCGTCAGATTGACTTAGCAGCGGAATATAAGCTCAATGAATACCACTTACACCTTACAGATGATCAAGCCTGGCGTATACAAATTTCCGGTAATTTAGATGAAAATGACCCGTATTCAAACTTGACTTCACCAACAAATGTAAACAATCAGGTTAATTCCTCCCAATTCAATGCCGCTCCAGTGCCGAGTGCGACGACACCCAATGCTACAAATGTCCCTGATTTGACTTATCCTGGTGGTTCGAAACAGTATTACACAATGGCCGATTTGAAGGAAATTATCGATTATGCAAACGCAAGATATATTGACCTTATACCGGAAATTGATCTCCCGAGCCATATCAATGCAGCTATCACAGCATTACCGGTTCTTAATGCAAACCCATTAAATAAAGCTGGTACAGGTAGCGTGTATTCAGGAACAAATGTAGGTTTCAACGCATTACAGGCAGTTGATACACCTAGTTATTCATCTTCATTGACATATAAGTTTGTTGAAGACGTCATCAGTCAAATAGCAACAGTGTCTACATCGCCGTACATCCATATCGGTGGTGATGAATCTTCCGCTGTAATTAGCTCAGCCAATTATTCTACGTTTATGAAGCAGATAGCTACAATTTTAGCAAAATATCACAAAAAGATGATTGGTTGGAACCCGGTTGAAGGAGCATTTGCACCATCATCAGGAGAGCCAACAGGTAATGAAGCTCCGGCAGGCTCAATCAGTGAATATTGGAACGGTAGTGCTAGTATAAGTAAAGCTCAGTCTTATGGGATGAAAGTTTTGTTTGCACCTTTTAGCAGCGCATACTTCTCAAGAAGAAATAATACCAATAATGATATTCCGGTAGGCAGAGTGAATAGTCCAATATCGGTACAAAAAGCATACCAATGGGACCCGACAACTAGTGATGGCGTATCATCTAACCCGAGCATGATAGCAGGTGTTGAAGGTGCTTTGTGGTCAGAGACAGTTTACAATCACCAAGAGGGTATAGATGCTTTAACATATCCTAGACTTCTGGCGCTGATGGAAGTGGGCTGGACACCAGTTTCGCAAAGAAATTACTCCAATTTCTTGCCAAGACTGCAAGCTCAACAGGAAAGATTTGCAGTTGAAAAGATTAACTATTATAATGACCCGTTGGTATTTGAGCAACCAACATCGCCACCGTCATTACAAGATATGCACTTCATGTTTGATGAGGGCATAGGAAACACAGTTACAGATGCAGTAAACGGCATAAGTTATCCAATTTCAGGAACAGTAACATGGGATCCTGATCACAGCGGTAATGCCAATGCTGCACTTAATTTTGATGGTAAAAGCACATATATTAATCTTAACTCCTCATCAAGAGGTGCTACGGATTATTCGGGTGATTGGTCTGTTTCAATGTGGATAGACCCACATACATTATCAAGTGGTGGGCTTGCAAAACCATTTGATAATATTTTAGGAGGCTCTACAGCTACCATTAAGCTTAGGCAATATATTTCTAGCGGTGCAGGAACAAATATCGGAGTGTCAAAAAGTGGAAGTTACGATGCCCAATTTTCATATGCACCTGCAGTAGGAACATGGATATATGTGACGATAACACAAGCTGGTACGACACAAACTCTTTATATTAATGGCTCACAAGTAAGTCAACAGAACGTATCGTCACCGGCTAATCTTCCGCTTCAATTCATAGGTGCAGGTTGGAAAGTCGGAGCAACTTCACCGACTCCTATAGCAACAATTAGCGCATCGATGTCAGACTTGCTCGTAAGTGGCAGAGAACTCACTTCGAATGAAGTTTTGGCTCTTTATACCAATGGAGAAGTTGCTGACCATACAAAACTTGAGACAGCAATTAGATCTGCTACAACTAAAGTAAATAGTTCAGTGGTAGGAAAGGATTATGGTGAATATCCTCAGTGGGCAGTTGATGCACTCAACGCGGCAATTACGAAAGCAAAATCAACTGATGCGGATACAGGAGCTATTCAAACCACAATTGAAAACGCAACAGCCACTCTCAAAAATGCAGTCACAGCGTTTGAAGCGCAACAGCTACCTTGCAAAGTAAACTTTGATTCGCAAGACGGTTCGAGTGTTGACAGTCAGTTTGTGCCGGTAGGTCAAACAGCTGTACAACCGAGCAATCCGACAAAAGTCGGATATGTATTCGGAGGTTGGGCGCTAAACGGTAGCCCGTATGATTTCTCTAAGCCTGTTACATCTGATATGACACTTATGGCGATTTGGTACGTGAGTATTGCATCTATCGAGTCTCACATCAGTGCTTTTGAAACTAGCGGGGATATAGATAACCATGGGATAGCAAACAGTCTAAAGCAAAAACTCCGGAACAATGACTTGAACGGGTTCATAAACGAGGTTCAGGCACAGTCTGGGAAGCACATTTCAACGTACGGGGCGAGTATTCTTGTTCGTGACGCCAAGTGGCTACAAAACCAGTAAGATTCCTTTTCATCTATCAAAATAGACGGATATTCAAAGCTAGTAGGGATTCATGAAGCTGTACATCACTCGTTAAATTTAAAGATGAAAACAAAATCAAAATAGATAATGATAATAAGCTAGTGAATCTCTAATGAGAGTCGTATAGTAGAATCCATCGTATCCGTACTAGAAGTAAGAATGATGAAAAAGCTCCGATTGATTAACTTTTATTATTAAGGATTTTTTCTCATGAAAGGTTTAAATACGGAGGCTGAGTATGAATGATGCAGTAGAGAAGCACAAAGAAACAATTGATTCTAAATATATACAACAACATTTAGCAAATGAAAGAACTTATCTTGCTTGGGTAAGAACAAGCATAACAATTATGGGAGTTGGCTTTTTAATCACGAATCTTCATTTTTCAACTCTGAATTCAAATGCAAAAATAGGAAATACTTTATCAAAAATAATCGGATTATCTTCAATAATTGTTGGGATTTTTGCATTAATTATTTCAACGATCAGTTATTTTATCAAAGGAAATGATATTAATAACCAAACATTTAAATTTTCAAGGCTATTGGTTGTTTATTTATCGGTAGCTTCAATTCTTATCTTTATTATTTTTGGAGTATATTATTTAGATGTTTGGGGATTATTTTAAATCGTTAAGAACTTACAATGAAATGATAATGATATTAAATTTGAGAAGAATTTCTTTGTTGATATAAAACAAAGAATAGTAATTTACTACCATTTCATGTTATGTCAATTAAAAACTGTACATGTGGAGTGTTGTCATAACTTGAAAGAAGTGATCAATAAAAGATGCTACGGTGAGTTTAAAGAGCCTTCTAATTCTGGGCTCTTTATTTTTTGTTACTGTGGCCAGTAATCTGCTATTTACTAATTAGTGAAAGTCCAGTCAATTAAGAACCAATTTGCCTGAGCTTCATCCCCAATTAAGCTAGCAAGCAGGTATGATGCGTATCTACTTGATAACATATAACCCGTTAATCGTAGTTGCCTTCTTTTTAAATGACTAGTTTCTACTATTATATAAGTTATTATCAAAACCAGAAGGTGGATTTATTCTTCCATACAAATCCCACATTTGTATCCCATTTTTCATGTTTACCCAAGTAAATTTAGGTAGTATTAATACGTTTACGACCTAAACTAGTTGAAATGATTAAATATCAGCACTATTTTCTCTTTCATGTTTCGCATACCAATGACGAAAGAAATAAGCAAGTATCTTACTATTATAGGTGTGATGATACGTACAAATAAATGAAATAACAAGCGATTAACAAAAAGGTGGAGCTAAAATTCCACCTTTTATATGTTGTTTCTGACGCATTATGATTTAATTTTAGATACAGGCATTAATTAAATAGTGTTTTTATTGTTAAAAAGATTAAAAATATCGTAGAATGATTTTGTTTAATGCCTTTTACCTTGGGCTTATTGTCAATTTTATAGTAAACATATCGATGTTTTTAATGTTTTATCAACTCGGGATCGAGAAGTAATTTAGTGTTTAAGAAAGATAATGAAGGCGGAGATTGAATTACTAGTAACGTAAACTGCGGGTAAATGAGAAGAGGATATCAAACTCCTAAAATT
>NZ_JBHJTJ010000050.1:0-26490 GCF_042267765.1 Gottfriedia sp. NPDC056225
ATATATACATCACTAAGAAGAGTGTATGTTTTTAGAATATATCATATCACAAACAATGCCATTAATCCTGAAATCAACTTCATTTTAATATAATATAAATTCATCTACAAAAATAAGAGCCACCTCTGTGACTCTTTACTATTTATACTATTCAACTATTTGCTATTTTAGTAGATTTATAAATAATAAGAATTTATAATTTTCTAGTTTTATCTCCAGAACTGATAATTATATGTACATCATTCGAGCTTCCACTATCAATATGATGTTTCATTTTTGATAGATCAATATCCGTTTCAATTTTTACTTTTTTGGACTCGTTTCCAGCTAGATTCACTCTGTATGGACCACCTTTTTTCATGAGTGATAACATATGTACCTCTTCTTCATTTGGATATTGATCGTAAAATTCAACATTAAAGTGTACGTCTTTGCTACTATAGTTTTTAAAACGTAGTTCACATTCTCCGTGTAATGTTGTTTCATTAACCTTATCAAAATTACACTCACTGTTTTGGGATTCATATGAAATCGCGTAAATGTCAGTTGCAATCGTATTTTGATATGCATAGGTAAGGTAAGGAGGGCTAAGTGCAGAAATTATTATAGCAAGTATTACAATTCGAGCTTTGTATTTTTTTAATGCTTTTGCAAGAAAATAAAGGCTAATTACAAAGAAGAATAACCATATAACTCCTTTATAATTAATTCCGCTGCCTTTCGTCATTGGTATATTTATGACTGAAGCCTTTGCTCCAAAAGTATTATCATTAGGAAAATTAATGCTTAAAACTATAGATATTAGAAATAATATGATTGAAATATATAAGAACTTTTTATTTTTTAACAATCAATCTACCGCCTTTTTTTAAAGTATCAAACCACAATAGTATTAAGATATGTATAAAATATTTATGCCGTTTTGGCACATTTTTAACGATTTACATCAACTGTTGAAAGTCCCTCAAATCGATTTCTAAACAGAATGATTTAAAAGAAATCTCACTAGCTCACTACATTAACAATTTATAATTTTTGATGTCCTACATTAATTATCTATTAAACAATATTTACCATCCATTGGATTAATTCCTTCTTCCTCTAATAGTTAACTAAAAAAAATGCGATTCATAAAAGAATCACATCTTAAAATATTGCTCTATTTAATTCACCTTAATAATCCTATTTAATATAAGTCAATCCAATACGATTATTAAAAATCTGGTTTCTATTTTTGAAAATAAAAGAACCATCCTTATAATCAATAACTAGTTGGTCTTCATAAACATCTTCAAAATTTTTATTAACCATAAATTCAAATCCGTCTCCAATAATCATTTTTTCATTTGGTCCGCATTCTCTTTTATTAATCACTTTTATTTCGTAAATATTGTTGACAACGTCACAACTACCACGATCAAATTCTAATTGAAGTATTTTGTTTTGATCTACGCCTGCAAGTATTTCTTTTGCCTCATCAGTTATTTTAAAATCCATTTTAAAGTCTCCCATTTATATTAAGCGTTTAAGAACTTCACACATACAGCTTCTGGAACTTGTACGTCTGTTTGAATCGCTGTTAGTTTACCAGTTGTATTATTTCTAGAATATAAAACTAGAGTTCCTGACATTTCATTTGAACCAACTAAATAATTTTCAGAAGGGTCTAAAACGAAATCTCTTGGCCAGTTCCCTTCACTTGAAGTAATTTCAACTAATTCAAGCTTACCAGTATCTTGATTTACACTAAATACTGCGATGCTATTATGACCGCGATTACCAGCGTAAACGAATTGACCATCTTTTGAAATATGGATAGCACTACCTTGATTGTTTTCAGTAAAATCACTTGGAATAGTAGAAACATACTGTAGTTCAGTAAAGCTTCCGTTTTCTTCATTAAATTGAAGAGCGATTACTTCTGAGCTAAGTTCAGTCATAATATAAGCAAATTTGCCATTCGGATGGAATGTGATGTGACGTGGCCCGCTTCCAGGTTTAACAGATAGACTACTTACTTCAACTAAAGAATTGTCTTCGATTTTGTATGTAACTAATTGATCAATTCCTAGGTCAATTGCAGCTACGTATTTTTCATTTAATGTATAACCAGAATAGTGAGCATGTGGTTTTTCTTGTCTTTCTTTATTTGGTCCTGTGCCTTCGTGTTGCATAACCGATTTCGCAACACTAGCAAATCCATTTTCATCGTCAATTTTATATAGTTCAATAGTCCCTTTATGATAATTTGCTGTAACGATATTTTGTTTTTTTGAATCCACGCTAATATGACAAGGTGAAGCGCCTTCAATTAACTGATCATTTAATTTTTGTAGTTCACCGTTTTCATTAATTGCAAAAACTGAAATACCACCTAAATTTCCTTCTTTTACAACAGCATATAAATTCTTATTGTCTTCACTAATCGCTAAATAAGTTGGATTTCCCAATTCAGCCACTGGTTTTACGTCTGTAATTCGTTCTTTTTCAGTATCAAGTGTAAATTGATATACACCTTTACTTTCACTTTTTGTATATGTACCTACATAACCAACAAATTTCTGATTCGAATTCATTCTATTTTCCTCCTCTATTCCTTGTTTTTATGTAAATACCCCCATTTCATTGCTTCAATGAAAATGGGGGCTAAATACTTATTTAAGAATCATAAGTTTATGACAAATTATAATGTTGTTTTTGCCCAGTCAGCAGCAAATTTTTCGATACCTTGATCTGTTAATGGGTGTTTTGATAATTGCTCAATTACACTGTAAGGAATTGTAGCAATATGTGCACCTGCTAAAGCTACACGAGTAACGTGGTCAGGGTGACGAACTGATGCAGCAATGATTTGTGCATCTAAGTTATGAACACGGAATAATTCTGCAATTTTAGCAACTAATAATACGCCGTCTTCAGAAATATCATCTAAACGTCCTAAGAAAGGAGAAACATAAGTAGCACCTGCTCTAGCTGCTAATAATGCTTGGTTAACAGTGAAAATTAGAGTTACATTTGTTTTTACACCTTTTTTAGTTAAGTAACGACAAGCTTCTAAACCAGCAAGTGTCATTGGTAATTTAATTGTGATATTTTTATCTCCACCATTGATTTTAATAAGCTCATCAGCTTCAGCCATCATTTCTTCAGCAGATACTGCGTTTGGTGTTACTTCTGCAGAAACAGATTCTACTTCAGGAACTAATTTTAAGATTTCTTCGATACGATCTTCGAATTTAACTCCTTCTTTTGCTACTAAAGATGGGTTTGTTGTTACACCTGATAAGACGCCCATTTTGTAAGCTTTTTGAATGTCTTCTACGTTAGCTGTGTCAATAAAAAATTTCATTTTCAATTTCCTCCATTTGTTTAGGGATATATCTTATTTTATACTTTATTTATTTCTTTTCAACTGCATGTCCACCAAATTCATTACGAAGAGCCGCAACTACTTTACCAGTGAACGTATCGTTATCTAAAGAACGGTAACGCATTAATAATGACATTGCGATTACTGGTGTAGCAGCTTGAAGGTCTAGAGCTGTTTCAATCGTCCATTTTCCTTCTCCAGAAGAATGCATAACTCCTCTAATTTCATCAAGTTTTGCATCTTTAGAGAATGCATTTTCAGTTAATTCCATTAACCAAGAACGAATAACTGAACCATTATTCCATACTTTTGCAACTTTTTCATAATCGAAATCAAAGTCACTTTTCTCTAAAACTTCAAAACCTTCACCAATAGCAGCCATCATACCGTATTCGATACCATTATGAACCATTTTCAAGAAATGTCCACTACCAATTTTACCAGCATATAAGTAGCCATTTTCTACTGAAGTATCTTTAAAAATTGGTTCTACAATATCCCAAGCTTCTTGGTCTCCACCAATCATATAACAAGCACCATTACGAGCGCCTTCCATACCGCCAGAAGTACCAGCATCCATGAAACGAATGCCATGTTCTTTTAATTCATTATAACGTCTAATTGATTCTTTATAGTGAGAATTTCCTGCTTCAATAACAATATCACCCTCTGATAAGAATGGTCTAACATCATTAATAACAGAATCAACAACACCATGTGGTACCATAATCCAAAGTACGCGTGGAGTATCAAGATTTTTAACTAATTCTTCTAGGTTTGTAGTACCAATTGCACCTAAGCCTTTCATTTCTTCTACTGCAGCTACATTTAAATCAAATGCAACTACTTCGTGATTATGATCCATTAAATTTCGACCTAAATTCAAACCCATTTTACCTAATCCAATTAAACCAACTTTCATTACTTTATCCTCCCAAAATATCTACAGTAATATTATTGTTTTTCTCTAGTTACATTTTTTTATGTTAACAAAATCAATTATTCATTTATAGTTTAAGAATTTAACAAAGATTTACTTACATTAACTACATTCTCTGTACTAAATCCAAATAATGCCATTACTTCATTACCTGTTCCAGATGCTCCAAAAGTCTCAATTGAGATTTTTTTACCTTTGAAACCAATATAACGTTCCCATCCAAGTGAAATACCCATTTCAATAGAAACACGGTTTAAAATAGTTGATGGTAAAACTGATTCTTTATAATCATCTGATTGTTTATCAAATAATTCCCAACTTGGCATTGCTACTACACGTACTGATACGTTTTCTTTTTCTAGTTCTTTTTTACTATTTACTGCTAGTGATACTTCTGAACCAGTAGCGATTAAAATTAAATCAGGTTGGTCATTTGTTTCAGTTAAAACGTAACCACCTTTAGTAAGATGATCTAATTTACGAGCTGTTTCTTCATATACAGGTAAGTTTTGACGGCTTAATACTAAAGCAATCGGACCTTCTGAGTTTTGTAATGCATAAGCCCAAGCATTAGCTGTTTCATTTGCATCAGAAGGACGAATTACTGTTAAACCAGGAATTGCACGTAAAGCTGCTAAATGTTCAACTGGTTCATGTGTAGGTCCATCTTCACCAACAGCGATTGAGTCATGTGTAAACACATAAGTTACTGGTAATTTTTGTAGTGCTGCTAAACGAATCGAAGGACGTAAATAATCATTAAATACAAAGAATGTACTTACGAAAGGTTTAACTCCACCATGTAATGCCATACCATTTGCTGCTGCACCCATTGCATGCTCACGTACTCCGAAATAAACATTACGTCCAGCATAAGATTCTACTGCAAATTTACTTTCATCTTTAATATCTGTCATTGTTGAATGAGATAAATCTGCGCTTCCTCCGAAAATTTCTGGAACTGATTTAATGTAATGATTAATCGCTTCACCACTTGCAACTCGAGTAGAAATTGTTTTATTTTCATCAAAAGTTAATAAATCTTCTGCTTCGATTAAAACATCTCCTTTAATTGCTTTTTCAAGCTGAGCTGCTAATTCTGGGTAAGCTTCGCGATATGCATTAAATAATTGCTTCCACTCTGCTTCTTTTTCACTACCTTTTTCTTGGATTTCTTTAAAATGTAACTTAACTTCTTCTGGTACAAAGAAATCTTCTTCGTAGTTCCAAGCGTAGACTTTCTTCGTTTCTTTCGCTTCTTCAAGACCTAATGGATTACCATGGGCTTTATTTGTACCAGCCACTTTAGGACTTCCGTATCCGATAATCGTTCTAACTTCAATAATAGTTGGTTGATCAGTGTTTTGTTTAGCAAGTTCGATTGCTTTTGAAATTTCAACATGGTCATTACCATCTTCTACTCTTAAATATTGCCAGTTAAATGATTCAGCTCTCTTTTTCATATCTTCTGAATAAGAAAGGTTTAATGTACCATCTAATGAAATATCGTTTGAATCATATAGAACTACTAACTTTCCAAGTTTCATATGACCTGCAAGTGACATAGCTTCGTATGCAACACCTTCCATTAAATCACCATCACCAACTAATGCATAAGTAAAATGATCGATAATAGAAAGATCAATTTTGTTAAATTTACCTGCTAAATGTGCTTCAGCCATTGCCATACCAACTGCAGTAGCAATCCCTTGTCCAAGTGGACCAGTTGTAGCTTCAACGCCATCAGTGTGGCCAAATTCAGGATGACCAGGTGTTTTACTATTTAATTTACGGAAATCTTTAAGGTCTTCGATTGAAACATCGTAACCTGCAAGATGTAGTAAGCTATATAACATACTTGAGCCATGGCCAGCTGATAAAACAAAGCGGTCACGGTCAAACCATTTTGAACTTTTTGGGTTATGCTTTAAATGCTCAGCCCATAATGCATATGCCATTGGTGCGGCACCCATTGGTAAACCAGGGTGACCAGAATTAGCTTGATTAATCGCATCAATAGAAAGGGTACGGATTGTATTAATTGATAATGTAGAAATCGAATTCATCGTTTATATGCTCCTTTTTAGGTCTGAATCTTTGTCTTGTTTTTCAATAAAATCTGTATCTAACCACCATTTAAATCCATCTTCTGCTAATAATTCTTCTGCAGCTGTTGGACCAAATGACCCAGCTTTATAAGATTGAAGTGGAACTAAATTCTCTTCAAATGCTTCTAAAATTGGTTGAACCCATTGCCATGATAATTCTACTTCATTCCAATGAGCAAAGAATTTCGAATCTCCTCGTAACGCATCATTTACTAATAATTCATACGCTTCAGGATGAGCTTCCTTATTAGCAAAATACTCAGCTTGTACAGGTTCGATATTCCCTTCAACGTTTTTACTATTTAAGTAGAATGAAACTCTTTCATTTGGGTTAATTTCAATTACTAATAAATTTGGCCCATTGTTCGAACTTTTCTTTTTAGTAAGGTTTTGAATCGGACTTTTAAATTCAAAAACGATTCGTGTTGATTTTTCTTTCATTCTTTTACCAGTACGGATATAGAATGGTATTCCCTTCCAAAAATCATTTTCAATTAATACTCTAGCTGCTACAAAAGTATCATTTTGTGAAGAGAACTCAATACCTGGTTCCTGTTTATAAGCTACTACTTTTTTACCATTAAGTTCACCAGAACCATACTGTCCACGGACTACATGAGAAGCTACTTCTTCTTTTAATAAAGGACGAAGTGATTCAAGTACTTTTTTCTTCTCATCTCTCACATCACTTGCAGTATTTTGATTTGTAAGATGCATAGCTGACATCATTAACATTTGTAACATATGATTTTGGAACATATCTCGAATGGCTCCGGATTTATCATAATAACCCGCTCGTTCTTCTACTCCGACAGTTTCACTAGCAGTAATTTGAACATTTGCGATATATTGATTATTCCATAATGCTTGTAAAACAGGATTAGCAAATTCTAGTGCTTCTAGATTTTGAACCATTGGCTTACCAAGGTAATGATCAATTCTATAAACTTCTTCTTCTTTAAAAGATTTGCTTAGTTTTTCATTTAATTCTCTAGCTGTTTTTAAATCACGTCCGAATGGCTTTTCAATGATTAGACGTTTCCATCCATTCGTTGTGCCAAGTCCGCTTTCTTTAATATTTGATGCAATTACATCAAAAAATTCAGGTGCTACTGATAAATAAAATAATCTGTTTTCAGGAATGTTTAATTCCATTTCTCTTTCTTTGACTAAATCTAATAATTCAACGAATCCTTCTTTGTTCGTGATATCCAATTTTTGATAACGAATTGAATCTAGAAATTCTTGGACCATCTTTTGGTCTTCTATAGAACGTCTTGAAAAAGTAATTAGTGATTCTTTTACTTGATTCTGAAATTCGTCATGTGAAAAATCTTTTCTCCCGATTCCGATGATTGAAAAAGCATCGGGCATCTTGTCATCAATATATAAATTATATAATGCAGGGAAGATTTTTCGTTTTGCTAAATCACCAGTGGCTCCGAACAATACAAATGACATAGAATCCATTAATTAACCCCCCTTTTAGTCGAACTTTTAAATGATTGATAATAAAAAATATATTTTCAAACGATCTTTAATTTTTATTTAGAGCTAGCTAATGTTAGTTCAAATAATTCATTCCAACTATCTATTCGGAAAATATTTTTTACACAAACATATAATACATGAAAAAAATTTTTCTTTCCAATAAAATGCTTATGTTTCTATTTATTGGTTTTTTTTAATTTCATTAAAAAAGCCTTAATTAACTTTTTAGGTTAATTAAGGCTTTGTTTATTATGTTAAAACAATGCGTAAAGTTGTTAAAATTAAACCGATAATAAACCCACAAACAGCTCCGTTAACACGAATCCAAGTTATATCTTTACCGATTTTATTTTCTAGTAAATCAGTTATTTCTTCTGTTGATAATTTTTCAATATTGAATTTTACTAAGTCTGCAATTTTATGATGATATTTTTCAATTGTGTTGATCAATAATTTCTTAAAGCTTTGTTCAACATTTTCGATCCAATTTGAATTTTTTATGAAAGCAAGAATTTTTTCGATTGAATTTAAGATAAAATCTTTATCATTTAACTTATTTCTAAACAAATTAATTACTTGTTTTACAACATATTCATAGCCTTTATTTTTCCATTCATCTAATTGATGAATGATATTTTCATTCGATTTAGTTTTCTCTGCTTCCAGTCGAATAAAGGATAGGATAAAATTCCTTCGATCACTTTTAGGGTCCTTTAATTCTGTTAGTAAGTCTATTAATCCACTATGTACAAATTCAGTAATCTTTTCTTCACCAATCATTGGTAGAAAAGCTTTTATCATGAAAAACTTTCGTTCGATAAACTGAATAATCTCTTTTCCGATTAATTCTTTTATATGTGGTGTGCTGACTGTTTCTTCAATTTTATTAATTAGAAACTCATAAGTTTTTGCATCCCATTCTTTTTCAATTACTGTATCAACAGCATTGCTAAGCAATTTCTGTGAGGATATTGAATTGATCGTCGGTTTAAATGTCTTTAACAGATAATTTTCGATTGTTTCATCCTTGATTGAAGCACCAAATTGTTGGATAGATTCAATCATTTTTGTTCTAGATTCATCATTTTCAAGTAGTCGTTCAAATGCATTTAACCCTTGATTAATCCATTCACGCTCTTCTACTTTTTCAATTAAACTTTCCTTACTAAGCCATTGATTATTAAGCGTACTTATTATTCCCTCTGTAATCTTTGCTCTATTTTTAGGCAATAAGGCTGTATGTGGAATAGGTATACCAAGTGGATGACGAAACATTGCCGTTACAGCAAACCAATCCGCAAGACCACCTACTAAAGCTGCCTCAAATCCACCAGAAAGGATCTGTAATAGCTTAGATTGGAACGGCATTGTTGCAGCAAAACCACATGTTGCAACGAATAGTGAAATATTTGCTAGCCGTTTTGAATTTTTCTCTTTCATTAATAAAAATCCTCCTAGATCTATTTGAAAATAGTATATCATTCCTTTTATCTATTTCTAAAATCTTATTTACTAAAATTAATTTTTTTATTGTTAGAGGTAGTGAACTGAAAGATTACAAATTGAAAGGAATAGCATGATTTTTTTAGTTTAACAAAAATAGACTGGAACCCCAGCAGACTTATTAGAATTGATACGATCACCATGAAATATGAATCTATAAATAACAAACAAAATAGACCACCTATAATAAGCTGGTCTTCTAAATATATTTAAAAACGAAAATAGATGAGACATAGACTGTCATTAAACAGTGAATGCTTCAATCCATTGCACTACCTCTTCAAATGTTGGTCTTTTATTTTGATTAGTAACCCTAATCTAAAGTTAACCACTGTATTATCATCTACAATTAAATCGTAACCATTTATCAAATAGAATATAAATAGCATTGTTATTACCAATTGATATGGGTGTATATTCTACATCTTGAATGTTAAACTCATCCAGAAGTTGTTTCAAATCAATCTTACTTAAGATTGGAATATTCATGGACATGTCCCCTATAAATTTATTCAACATTTTCATCATTAAAAATCTCTGATCAAAAGAGGGAGTTTCATAGAGATACAATCATCTTGTGGTTTCTGTCTTGTAATATTCTACTTAAAAATTTAATTGAAAATGATGACAAGTTATATCCAGCCTATTTTTAAGATAGAATCTATGTGCGTCATATCGCTGAACTCCAGAATCTAAGTGGAATTGTTCACAATTATTCTCTTTTGCTTCATTTATTAACCAATTCCATAAAAGCTGTGCATATCCGTTTTTACGATGGCTTTCACTAGTTATTAGATCATCCACATAAAAATATTTACCCCATGCTAATGATTCAGTCATACGATAGCCCGCAACCGCTGTTACTTCTTCATTTTCAACAACGGCTACAAGATGATAATGATTTGAATTTATTAATCTGTTAATTGTTTCAACATATACATCTTCTCTTAAATGTGGACGTAATTGATTGACTGTTTGAAACGTTTTCAAAATATCTGAATTACTTTTCATTAATTTTATTTCTGCCATCTTTTCCCTCTCCTATTCATAAAAACAATCTTCCATAAAAATACCAAATTTTGTTATATATTTTATCATTTTTATGAATTGATTTGTTATATATTTTAGGTTTAAGGTTCAAATCCTTTTTGACTTATAAAAATCTGATTTTCCGAAAAGTATTTTTTAAAGCGTTCATAAACTAGCAGATAAGCTTCTGAATCATACCATTCTTCTAATTTGATCTCTTTATATTTCGTCTCTATTCCAAGGCGTGCTGTCCTTTTGCCTCCACTCCCATCACCCATAAAAAAATCATCTATACAAACTCTATTAACAATTTTCGACAACTTTATTGGAAAATCCTCACTACTTGGTAAAACTGGAGCAATTGTAGCTTGTGTTGGAATCCCCGCATTTGCAAGCTCTTCTAGAGTTTTTAATCTTGCATTAATAGGAGGAGCAAAAGGTGTAAAAATCTTTCTTATTTCATCTAAATCCGTTTCAATCGTCATACTTACGCGTACTTTATCTTTGAATAGCTTTAAAAGATCAATATCTCTTTTTACAAGCGAACTTCTTGTTTGTACAAATAAGAAATCAGGCTGTTGTTGAAGCATAGTTTCTAATAAGCTTCTGGTCAATCTTTCTTTATACTCAACCGGTTGGTAAGGGTCAGTACTTGAAGACATGAAAATAGTCACGTCACCTTTACTTTTAGCCCTTTTCAGTTCTTTTTCCAATACTATAGCTGCATTTTGCTTAATATCAATCCATTTACCCCATTCTTTTTTTCGAAAAAGTGATACGGGCATCTGCCTAACATAGCAGTATGAACAAGCAAATGAGCAACCGGTATATGGATTTAAGGAGTGCGTATAACCTGCAAGGAAACCGGTTCCTTTATTCAGTATCGTTTTAGGATTTTTATAGAATAGTTCACTATTCATACGTTCAGCTCCTTAAAAGCATCTCGATTAATAGATGGATTCAATTTTTAAAAGACTCTTTTTCATATCTAAGCCACCTCGATAGCCTGTTAAAGTACCATTTTTACCGATTACACGATGGCAAGGAATAATGATTAATAATGGATTGGCACCGATCGCTGTCCCGACTGCTCGAACAGATTTCGGCTTATTGATCGTTTCAGCAATGTCTGAATATGTTTTTGTTTCTCCATAATTGATCGAGCGAAGCGCATTCCAGACAACATTTTGAAAGGCTGTCCCCCGAAAATCCACGTTTAGATTAAAATCAATACGCTCGCCATCTAAAAATTCAATAATCTCTTTCTTATAAACTTCCAGTTGCACTTCATCATTTACCATTTCTATTTTTGGAAAGTATTTCTCTTTAAATAATAGTAATTCTTGCTTCGCTCCATTTTGCGAACCTACAAAACATAGTCCTTTACTTGTTGCCGCTATATAAATGTTCCATTCTTTATGGTTTACGAATGTCCAATATAAATTATCAATTGTGTTTACATTCATTTTCAATCTCTCCTTACTACTCATTTGTACGCCAGATAATCTACTGTTTATTATAAACATAAAAAATTTTGATGGACGGTTATTAGAATGAAAGAGCAAGAATTTAAAAATTTATTTCACAGAGTGTAAAAAGTTTTATTCTTTTTTTACTCTTTTTTATCACTTAAATCTTGTACTAATTTCTCTGCAGCACTTCTATATAAATTACTCATATTGACAAAAGAAGTAATGAGAAGTAATTGCTCAATGTATTCTTTTATTTCATCATCGGCTTGTTCAAGCTCGATATTTACGTTTTCAACAGAAGTTTGTAGATCGATTTTAAACTTATCCAAATTTATTTCATTTAAATGTAAAAAACTAGTATAAACATCATCAATATTCAATTGATTATTATCTAAAATTCTCTGATTTAAGCCATTCAACGTTTCTTTTATATCATTTATCGAAAGTGCACCTTTTAAGTGATAAATTAAACTAATTAATATAATATGGTTCTTCGTATATTTCTTATTTTTAATCGGGAAAAGCAGTTTCGCTTTCGCGTAATTATTGATCATTGTTTTAGTTAGTACTTTTTCATTAGCATCCGTTTTTGCAAACTTATTATCAAATAACTGGATTACTTGATCCATATATAGGTCTAAATTTGGGACATCATCTAATAATATTTTTTTGTCTAAATCCAATTCTTGAATTATATCAATTATATTTTTCATCTTTAATCCTCTAACTTTTGTCATTATTAACGTTATTTTATCACAAAATATTCACACTTTAAACACTTGACTACATAACCTTGTTAGTGATAACTTTATATGTAGTTATTAAAACTACATAACATAGTTGGAGGAGATAAACTTGGAGAACTACATGCGTGAACCTATTAATTCTTTAACTCATTTAGTTGGGGCTGTTTTATCACTATTCGGTTTAATAGCGATGATTTTTAAATCTACTTTATCTGGTGGGAGTATTTTACAAACGTCTGCTGTCGTCGCATTTGGTATAAGTATGATTCTTCTCTATTCGGCATCAACTACATATCATATGGCAAAAGCCAGCGATAAAATAATCGCTTTTTTAAGACGAATGGATCATTCAATGATTTTCATCTTAATCTCTGGGACATATACTCCTTTTTGTATCATTAGTCTAAATGGAAAAATTGGATGGATTATGTTTTCAATTGTAACTTTTATCGCTTTTTGTGGCGTTTTATTTAAATTAATTTGGTTTAGTTGTCCAAGATGGTTATCTACTACTCTATATATCGCTTTAGGTTGGGTAATTATTATTGCTTCAGCACCTTTATCTGAAGCAATCAGTACAAAAGGAATGTTCGCATTATTTTTAGGCGGAATTTTCTATACAGTTGGTGGAGTCATATATGGAGTTAAGCCTAAATTCTTATCTTTTAAAAACTGGGGTTTCCATGAAATCTTTCATATTTTTATTATGCTAGGAACACTATGTCACTTCTTCTGTGTTTACTATTTTGTCATTTAATCATGATAAAAAACCATCCATTCGAACAAAATGGATGGTTTTTGCTTATTTTAAAATGCCAGTCCCGACGATCTTTACTTCAACTTTTGGTTTAATTGTAATTTTTGCATACTCTTTATTCCAATCCAGTTTTTTCCACACATCCGGATGAAATGAAATTAACTGTCTGCCAATTCCTAATGCATCACAATTTGATTCTTGAACTGTCTTAAAGACTTTCTCAGCTTTTTTTGTTAATTGCTTTGATAATTCTTTATTTAACTTATCAATCTCTTTTTTTGAATCTAATTCATCATGTGCGTACTCAAGTGTATCAACTTCTAGTTTTAAATTTAATTTAACCGTTATTTTATTTTCTTTTGAAACTTCAATTTTCATATCTGGATCATTTTTTTTCACTTGAATCGATATATATCTTTCTCTTATGTCTTTTTCTTTCGGACTTACTTCTAAATTAAATCTTGCGAATTTTTTCATTTGATTTTTAAATAAAAGTAGTAAGGTAGGTTCATCATCTAAAAGATTATACCCAGTATATTTATGATTGTTAAATAAAGCTAAACCAGATATATCAATCAGTTTTTTATCAACTTTTTCAATTAGCGGTAAAACAATATCTTCACCTGGGTCAAACATAATGGTACAGATCGTTTGAACATTCTCAATTGGAACGATTGAATGACTTTCCGCTGTGGTTATTAGATCCAAAATTTCTTCACTTACAAGGGTTGCCTCTACTTTATTTAGTTTTAAAATTTCTTCGGCTTGGCCCTTCGCAACAATAACTTTAGCCCCTAATGAACTTCTTGGGTCTCTATAAACGATATCGAAAATTGGATAAATATCCTGTTTAGCCAACTCATTTCCTAGTATTAAAACCCTTGTTTTATTTGTAGCATAATCACCTGCTACTTTTCGAGTAACTTTTAGTCTCGCATCACCAGGGGTTTTCCCATTAGCGTTAACAATAATATTTGTTGATTTCACTTGTGAGGGATCCCCCCCTCCTTGGATATCAGTCTTAATAACTGCAGTTACTCGTACATTATTATCTTCTGCTAAATCATATCCCGCACTATAAACTAGTTTAGATTCCTTAAGTAGCCTTTGATCCCAACAACTTGTTAAAGGCAAGATACAAAGTAAAGAGATTAATACTAATTTATACTTCATATAAACTACCAAGTTCTTTCTTTTTTCTAATAAACGAAACAATTAATAAGATTAAAGGAATAAGAAAGACGAAAAGATAACTTGAATATGAAAGGAAGGTCCCAAAAATCATTATAAATTCTTCACTCTGAGGTACAAAAATGCAGATAACCGCTAATATAAGCCCAGTAATAATGGTTGTTTTACTATGGTTTTTAAATTTTAAGAGTTTACTGATACCAAAACAGGTTAAATATAAATAAGTCACAACTGAAGTCAAAATTGGTACAACCCATATAGAAAGAAAAACAAGATCTAATCTTTCAATTACTTCATAAGATAATGATTTTAACAAATATAAAATTGGCTCAGGAACGATTGAAATTTCCGCTTTGCTAAAACTCATATAACTTGTAATCAAAAAGAATGTATACAATATAGTTACAAAACTAATCGAAATCGTACCCGCCTTCAATATTTTGCTTGGCTTAGCTTTTATAAACGGAAATAATACTAAAATAAACTCAAAGCCCAACATTGAATTTATCGCATCATGTGCTCCAAGAAAGATGTTTTTAACACCCGCTTGTCCAATTGGAAATAAATATCGATAATTTACATTATTGTAAGAACAAATTTCTAGGAATATCAAAAATAAAATTAAAACACATACGAAAGTAAAAAATCGTGCAATTATTTTCATATTTTCTTTCGCTAAATATATGCCTGTCCCAACGATAAAAAAAATTAAAACATAAGGTGGCGTAAATGTTAATATCCATTTTTTAAGTGTGGAAATTGTTAACACTATAATAAATATCGAGACAATAAAGAAAAATAGAATGTAAAGACTGGATATAAAAACTCCTATATACTTCCCTAGAATTTTTGATGAATATTCATATATAGTATCTTTCGGAAATCTCTTTCCAAGTAACCACATGATGAGTAATAGAAAAAAAACCCCGATTCCAGCTAATAATACAGAAATCCATCCATCATGTTCTGCATGTTTATGTACGACATAAGGTAAAGATAGTAACCCTACACCTATTTGAGATTGAATAATGACGAATGTAAATTGCGATATGGAAAGCATCTTTTCATTTTTCATCATTTTCCCATCCCCTAGAATTATTTTCTCGATTAAATTTCTTTGGCAAAGCTGCAAACGGCCGCTTCTTCATTTTCCATATTGGAGCGCGAACAACTGTATCTTTTATATCCGATTTTCTAAAAGGAGCAAATGGCGCAAAATATGGTGATCCGAACGATTCTAGTTTGCATAAATGAATTAATATAATACTAAGCCCAAATACGATTCCGATTAACCCTATTATTGATGCTGCAAACATTAAGGGAAAACCAAGTAACCTGACAGAAGTTCCTATTTCATTGTCTGGAACAACAAATGATGCTATTGCAGTGAGTGAAATGACGACGATCATCGTATTAGAAACTAAATTTGCCTGTACAACAGCAGTTCCAATTACTAAACCGCCTACAACGCCTAGTGTTTGTGCGATTGGATTTGGAAGCCGTATCGCAGATTCTCTTAGTAATTCTAACGTTATTTGCATTCCTAGAGCTTCTATTAATGGCGGGTATGGAACGTTCTCTAGTGAACTTTTCACGTTAAATACTAGATCTATTGGAATAATTTCAAAATGAAATGAGACTAATGCGATATATAATGCAGGTAAAGATATCGCAATTAAAAAACTAACTAATCTTAAGATACGTGCAAATGATGCGACCATCCATCGGCTATTATAATCATCTGGTGATTGATAAAATGAAAAAAACGTAATTGGTAAAACAAGTGCTGAAGGGCTACCATCTGTTAAAATAGCAATTTTTCCTTCCATTAAATTTCCCGCTATACGATCAGATCTCTCTGTTGTCAGTAGCTGTGGAAATGGCGAATACGGATTGTCTTCTATGAATTCCTCAAGATTTCCTGGAGAATATACATAATCAACATTTACATATGAAAGTCTTCTATGGACTTCCTTAACAAGATCCTCATTTGCAATCGTTTCAATATATAAGACTGCTAAGCATGTATCAGATTCTACACCTAACGATAAAGTTTTCACAACAAGATTAGGATTACTAATTCTTCGTCTTATTTGATTAATGTTAGTAATAATACACTCTACTAATCCATCATGAGAGCCTCTAATCGTTTGTTCACTACTAGGCTGTTCAATGGATCTATTTTCAAATGAAGTGGTTTCTAAAATAAATCCACATTTTTCATCTTCTATGAAAATGACCGTTTTGCCTTTTACAATACTTAGAATACATTCATCAAACGAATCAGAACTTTTAACATCTTTAATTGCCACCGTATTCGGAATTGTGTCCTTTGAATTATTAATTATTTGTTGAATGATTTGAGTCTCTAGTATTTCTCTACCTACAATTGTACTAATATAGACAACTGCAATTTTCTTATCTTGAAACTTTAAATTACGTATGGTTAAATCACTCGAATTTAATAATGATTTTTTGGCATTTTCAATATTTTGGTCCAAATCTCCACTTATATCAACTTTGGAATTCCCATTATTTTGATTATGTTTATTCGAACGCATATATGCATTTCACCTAATTTCCAAACTCACACAATAAATTAGATTTATTTTACGTAAAATATAGGTTATTATTCATTCCTACATTCCAGTATTTGTAAAAGTTTTAAATATAAAAAAAGACGATCTAATAGTCAAAGTGATGACTTTTAGATCGTCGAAATGTGAATATAATTATTCATTAACTTTTTTCTTCCAAATTCCTAGCATAATGGCAGTGATAATAGAGCCAATCAGAATTGCTAGTATATACAATAATGGTTTATTTACTAACGGAATAACGAATGCTCCTCCGTGTGGTGCCGGCAATGTAATCCCAAATGCCATAGCAAGTCCACCCGCAATTGAAGAACCTACAACTGAACTTACAATTACACGTACTGGGTCAGCAGCAGCAAATGGTATTGCTCCTTCAGTAATGAATGAAATACCCATAATATAGTTTGTAATACCTGATTTACGTTCCATTTCAGTAAACTTAGATTTAAAAATCGTCGTTGCGAATGCGATACCTAACGGAGGTACCATACCACCTGCCATTACAGCAGCGTGCGGTCCAAAATTATTTGCAGCTATTGCTGCGATACCAAATGTGAATGCCGCTTTGTTAATCGGTCCACCCATATCAACAGCCATCATACCACCTAAAAGTAATCCTAGAAGAATGGCATTTCCTCCATTTAAACTATTTAACCAATGCGTTAATGCAGTATTTAAAAATGTTACTGGAGGGTTTACAACCAATTCCATTAAAACACCTGTAATTAATAAACCAAACACAGGATATAAAAGAACTGGTTTAATACCTTCTAATGAATTCGGTAATTTTGAAAAGACTTTCTTTAGACCGAGTACAACATAACCAGCTAAGAAACCTGCAATTAAACCACCTAAGAAACCTGCACCAGCGCTAGAAGCTAAAAAACCTCCAACTACACCAGGTACGAATCCAGGTCGATCTGCAATCGAACTAGCAATAAAACCAGCTAATATAGGCACTAAATAACTAAATGCCCCTGTTCCACCAATTTTCATTAATAATTCAGCAATTGGACCTTTTGTATGAATTCCTCCAAAAGCAAAAGCTAATGCAATTAGAATTCCTCCTCCAACTACAAAAGGAAGCATATTACTAACACCGTTCATTAAATGTTTATAGATACCTGAACTTTGTTTAGTTGAAGATGCGCCAGAACCATTTTTAGTCGCATGAAAAATTGGTGCATCTTGCTTAACAGCTCTCTCTAATAATTCTTTTGATTTACGAATACCATCTGCAACGGGAACTTGAATAACATGTTTCCCGTCAAAACGGTTTACTTCAACTTGTTTATCAGCAGCTACTATAATAGCTGATGCTCTACTAATTTCATCACTTGTTAGTTCATTTTTAATTCCTGTTGAACCATTTGTTTCAACTTTAATATCGATGTTTAATTCTTTCGCTTTAGCCTTTAGTGCATCTGCAGCCATATACGTATGAGCAATACCAGTTGGACATGCTGTTACCGCAAGTACTAGTTGACGAGTTGAATCATTTATTTCTGTTTCTTCATTTTCTTCATTTAACGATTTTTCTTTTTGATCGATTAAGTTTAGTATATCGCTTGCATCTTTTGCGGATAATAATGATCGACGAAAATCTTCGTCCATTAATAAAGAAGACAAACGAGATAATGTTTCTAAATGGGCATTATTAGCACCTTCACTAGCTGCAATCATAAAGAATAAGTGAGCTGGTTGACCATCAAGTGATTCATAATCTATTCCTTCTTTAGATCGTCCAAATGCGATGGCAGGAGTCTTAACCGCAGTTGTTTTTGCATGTGGTATTGCAATACCTTCTCCAATTCCAGTCGTACTTTGGCCCTCACGATTTAAAATAGCTTCTTTAAACTGATTTTTATCGTTTAGTCTCCCTGCGCTATTTAAACCTTCAATCAATTCATCAATAACTGCCATTTTTGATGATGATTTCAAATCGATGAGAACTGTATCTATTTTTAGTAATTCTGTTATTCTCATAATTCGTCCCACCTAACCCTTTTCTATTTTTACTTGTTCAAGTAACTTTTCAATCTTCTCTTTTTTAGTTAAATCCTCTGAAAATGCAGTAGCACTACCTGATGCTACGCCAACTTTAAATGCCGTTTCTATGGAGTTTGTCAAAACATAAGTTCCTATAAAACCAGCTACAAGTGAATCACCTGCACCTACCGAGTTAATGACTTCTCCTTTTGGAACATTTGAAACATAAACAGATGATTCAGTGATCAGCACTGCCCCGTCTCCAGCAAAAGATATCCCAACATTCTGTGCACCCATCTCAACTAACTTTTTACCATATGGGATGGCTTGCTCAATCGAAGTAATTTTGACATCAAATAAATCACCTAATTCATGATGATTTGGTTTAATGAAAAAAGGTTGATGTTTTACTACATCTAAAAGTGCCTTTCCACTTGCATCTACAACGATATGAATACCATTTTCTTTCCCCCACTTAGTCAATATTTCGTATAAATCAAGCGGTAAAGTATTAGGAATATTTCCGGCTAATACTACATAATCACCTTTTTCAACTTGATTTAACTTATCAAAAAATTGAGTAAGCTTTTCCTCGGAAATTGAAGGTCCTTGACCATTGATTTCTGTTTCCAATTGAGATTTCAATTTTATGTTAATTCTAGAATCGCCTTGCACTTGAACAAAGTCAGATGATACATTTTCTTTTTCTAAAACAGATTTAATAAAATCACCTGTAAATCCTCCGACGAATCCAAGAGCTACACTCTTGACATCTAATCTATTTAAAACTCTAGAAACATTGATTCCTTTTCCACCGGGAAATTTATTTTCCCTCTTCATTCGATTAATTTTTCCTAATTGAAGATCGTCAACTTCAACAATGTAATCAATTGAAGGATTAAGTGTTACTGTATAAATCATGATTTCACTACCTTTATCACTGATGTTTTTTGCTCAAATTGTTTAGCTATTACGTCATCTATATCGTCTGTTATAATGATTGCTTCTTCTATTTCACCAATCTTAGCAAAGCTTGTTTCACCAAATTTACTAAAATCTGCTATTATATATACTTTCTCTGAAATTGAAATCGCTGTTTTCTTTACAAATGCCTCTTCAGGGTCCGGCGTAGTATAGCCAAATTTAGAATGAATTCCATTCGCTCCAATAAAACATTTATCAAAACGAAAATTCTTTAAGCTCTCTGAAGCCATATTACCGATTAGCGCTTTTGTATGCCCTTTCATTTTTCCACCTATTAGGTAAGCAGACACTTCATTTTCGAATAGAGCTTCGACATGCATTAAGCCATTCGTGACAACCGTTACATCTAAACCTTTTAATAAAGGAATCATTTCAAATGATGTACTACCAGCATCTAGATAAATACAATCGCCTTCATTAATCTGCGTAACTGCAAGACCAGCGATTAATTTTTTATTATGAACGTTTTTGGACGTTTTTTCAGTCATACTTAATTCAGTGGCTTTGCTATTAATTGAAGCTGCTCCACCATGAACACGTTTTAGGAGATTAAGAGACTCAAGTTCAACTAAATCCCTACGTATAGTGGACTCCGAAGTATTCGTCGCTTCTACGATATCCCTTAATTTCACAATACCCATTCTTTTAATCATATCTAATATCAATTGTTGTCTTTCGGGAGTTAACATAATCTTCATCCTTTCATAAAACCAAGTATATGTCACAAAAAACAAAAAATCAATCATTTTCTTTCAAAAACATTCAATAACAACCGGAAACTTCCAATACCAATCAAATTCATCCTATTTGTAAAAATTTACAAGCTACATTAAACTATTAATTAAATGATAGTATTTCATTAATTTGCTAATAATATTTATGTAAATTTGAATTACTCAAATTTAAGTTTCATAGAATCAAGCCTTTAACTATGTTAAAAATTAGTAGTAAATATCAATTATTATCAGAAATGGGGAATATCTTTTGAACGAAAATATCCTAATTAGAAAAGAACTATTGGAAAGTGTTGATCATTTAACTGATGATCAATTAAATAAAAGAGTAAATAATGAAAAATGGTCCATCATGCAAGTTCTTGAGCATTTATACTTAATGGAATCAAAATTAGTTAAATTGATGACTAAAACATTTAAAGAGGCTCCAATCGAAGTCATATCAGATAAACCAATTCATCTTGCAACTAATCGCGCTAAAAAAGTAACCTCTCCACAGCATTTTGAACCAACAGATCAATACATAACGATGGATGAAATGAAAGAGAAATTGAAACAATCGAGAAAATCCTTATTGGACTTTGTTGAATTAACTAATGACCATAATCTAGAAGATAAAGGAATGCCTCATCCGATTTTTGGACAAATCAATCTAAAACAATGGATTCCTTTTATTGGTGTACATGAAAAGCGTCATATTGAACAAATAAGGGAATTAATAGAAGAATTTAATTAAATTAATTCACTCTGTAATGTTTGTTTGATTACACTTGTAATTATCACTTGTTTTTGTTTTGGACGATTCTGTATTAGTTAATGTTTTATTATTTAATTTTTATGAATTGAACTAAATTTATTCAGGAACAACTTACTAGAAAAATTAAAAAAGAGCTTATCAATACGATATGCTCTTTTCAATTATTGAAATTTAAAATAGTAAATAGTTAAATAGTACACTAAGCACAATATTTAAAAGTATATTTCTTTTTTCTTTTAGTGATGTTATTTAGAATACCAACAAACTTTTAGTAGTGGTTCTTTTAAGAATATAAATTATTGAGATGATAATTGTTTGAAGTACAAATTCAATTATTTGTTTATAAGTAGACGATTTATCGATATTTAGCAAAATAACCGAGTATTTATTTCTATTCTTCTTTAAGTATAGGGATTAATAAGGTTCTTTATTGAATGCATTTTTATTTTGAATGAGTTGATTGGAACGGAGGGGTTCTCGACTCCTATGGGATATGCGGGAAGGCTAAAGACCCCGCAGGCTCGCCGAGGAGGCTCAGGTCTCGCCCTATGGAAAGCGAGAATCCTGTAGTGGAAATCAACATCATACTGCTTCCTTTATATTGGAGAAATCTTGATTGAATGACAGTTCTTTTTTAATAACAAGAAAAAAGCTTATCAATACGATAAGCTCTTTTCTTATGAAGAGATTGATTCCAATTCTTTTTTATAAATACTAAGTATTTGATCTTTATGCACTTCTAATTGACTTGATACTTGTGAAATTGAATAGCCAATAAATAATGGAGAAACAACAAACCTAGGAAGAATTTTACAAATTATTTTACCATTCCATTTATAAAAGAATAAATTATAGCTTTCTAGTCCTTTATAAAAATGGTTAAGTAAGTAATGTGTGCCTATTTGTAAATAAAGAGCCATTTGAGGTATAAACTTTTTATCATCAATTAGAATATTAAATTCTCTAAAACCCATAATTGGATGTGTAGAAATATTTAATTCAAATCCTTTATTTGCAGAAATGACTATTCCTTCAAAATATACATCTGTTATCTTTTTATTGTAATCGATATTTTTTAGTCCTACGATTTGCATATGTGGATGACTTAATGTTCCTCCTGATAGTGGGCCATGATTTTTATATAGAATAACTGACTTGTATTGACCTGTCGATTCCATTTCATCCCATTTATCAATTGCAAATGTTAACAAGTCTGTTAAATGAGTTAAAGAATATTTCGATGGATCTCCACTGCAGTCATCACTTTCAATAATAACAGTTTGATACGTATCATCTAAAGTCGGAAATTTATTATCTAAATAAATGATTGATCCATAAGTATCAATAATATTAGTTAAGTTTTCACGATCACAAAATGGACATTTTACTTCTTTATTTTTTATGCTATCAGGCTTTTTTACACCAATATCCATTTTAAATTGTAATACTTCATTTTGAATATCCATCTCGGTTTCCCCTTTGAATAAAGTGTTTACTATCTCTCTAATTAATATAAATTTTTGTTCCCGATTAAAAATTGCTTTCTAATTATTTCATTTTAAATTTATTGCAAAATTCGAGTCGCTCTCGAAGTTTAAAAATTTTTATGTATTATTTAAATAATAATAAACGAACTATTTGTTTATCAATAAAAACGCTCAATAAATTTACATTCATTATAATTTTATTATCCTCAATATATTAATCACATGATAAAAATAAATCCAATATTAATTTATCGTTTTAAATTGTATTATTTCTACTAATTTTCAAATACTAATTACGATATTCAACTTGAATATCAAAGAAATCCCAAATTATCTTAGAGGTGAATCCAACATGACAATAAAAAATCATTTAGATCCACATTCTCAGAAGTTTTACCACAATTGGACTAGACCTAAACGTGCTAAATCGCAAGTTAATGGACATACAATGGAGTCACAAAACACGATTATTTTAAAAAGCAACGCTAAGGCACACAAATGGTAAAGTAAGATAATTAAGGTGCGGGAAGACATTAAGTTGTCTTCCTTTCTTTTAATTATAAATAAAACAGCCATGACAAATGCCACGGCTGTTAGTACATTTATTATTTATTAGTACCATGTTGTTTAGTTGGTAACTTTTCGTTTGGTGTACCGTTACCTTGATGCTCTTTATTTTTTTGGTCTTTTCTTTGCTTTTCGTGTAAATTTTCGACAAACTCATGTGTATCTTCCATTTTAATTCCTCCTTAGATAAGAATCTAAGTGTACTTTAACCATTCAAGGTAAAAAAAATTCATTACCTTTCAATAAATTACATGGATTATTATCAGCACTATTACAACTTACGATTAGTTGATTCTATTTCACTTAATTATCTAGTTCGTTGTGTTGCTGCACCGATTAAAATAAAAATAGCCGAAAATATATGCAAAAACATACCTAAAAAAGGAATCCAAGCAAGACAAGATGTAACGATCCCAAATATATTCCCAAAAGCTGACACACCAGCTTTTTTCGCAAGCACTAGTGTAATAATATGGAGAACTAAAGCAATAAATAATGGGGTATATCCAAAACCAATAACAATTGAACCACCGATAGCTGGAATACCTAGTAAAGCTTCAAAACCACCTGAAATCCATTTCATTGTTTTAACGTTAGATTTCATACATACTCCTTTTAAACTTTTTTTCGTATTATTATTATAGTATTCCAAAATTTATTGAACTAATTAGAATGAATCAGATAAAAAATCACTTCAACCAGGTCAAGCCACAAATAGTGTGTAAAATAAAAATCCAATGTATCCAACTGTTTTATTAGTTACTAAAATTCATTCCTTTTTATGATTTAATTGCGATTTTGCCATTTTTATTTGCGATTCTTCTACTTTAATTGCGATTACCCTTTTTTATTGGAATCCTTAACAAATCTTCTTTTAATCATTAAAAATTATAACAAAAAAGAATGCCCCAAAAACTTTTATTAATTTGGGCCACCCTTTCTTTAAATCAATTATATTGTTGTAAAAAATTCCTTATCGTTTTAGCAATTTCATGCGGATCCTTAAGTTGGTCATTTTTAAAGCTTAGTACAGAATTCTTTTCATCAAACCCAAGTGATTCTTGTAGGAAACCTCTTAGTCCACGGTGTAATCCAGCTTTATCAACAGCAAACCTCATAAATAGACCATCTTGATTCGGTTCAATCATGCATTCAATTTCATCAAATCGCCATTCTCTTTTTGAGTTTGGAACAAACTCCCACTCTTGATAGAAATGACCGTGTTGAGCTTCAACTTCAACTTGACGTAATCGGAATCCTATAAGTGAAAACGCTTCTATAAAATTAGCTAATTCAGCATGTGCATTTACTTTCAAGTAATCAGTATCTGTTGGATCTATACTTAAGTCTATGTCTAAATCAGTTTCAATCCAAACTTGACCATGTCTAATTGTTATTGGTGTGTAATATGGTAGTTGAAATGAAAAGGGTAATATTTTCCTTTCGTTTGCTTCAATTTTCATATTACCTATTACGCGTTCTTCGTGTAATTGAAGTTTAACCGATACTTCATCGTCTCCACTTTTCTTATTTGCATAAGCTTTTAGTTTAAGCGCTATATGATTAATCTCTTGTACAACTGAACCACCATTAATTTCGATTATACCTTCAACATTTTTTCCCGGATATAAATCTCTTGTATGTATGATTGTATTAACTGTAGCTGCTCCAATTCCAAGTCTAGCTAGTACTTTTTTTAACATCGTATCCCCTCCAAAGAAAAATCACTACTTTTCCATTATATAGTAGATAACTAATCTTGAATAATTCTAAAATATGATTTGTTCTCCTTTATAACAGTATGAGCAAAAGTAAAAATTATGTAGTTAATGAATAAAGAATAATTAGACAAGTTATGAATAGGATAAGCATATTTTAAAGTAAGAAACTATTTTAGGAGGGATCTTATGCATATTATATTTATCAAGAAAAAATGGTTATTGCTATGTTTCCTATTAGTCGTTATCGGATTAAGTGGATGGTATTACTTAGCTCCAAAGGCAATTCAAACTACTGCAGTGCCAAAGCAAGTAAAAACAATTAACGTAGATATGGTTACAGCCGAATTTAGTACTAAGCTAGAAGATGGTACGGAAATTGAAGCATATAGATGGGATCCTGGCACAATTGTGATTCAAAAAGATGAAAAGGTAAATCTTAAAATTCATGGCATTAATGGAAAAGAACACAGTTTTCACATCGAAGGAACAAAACTTACTGGAGTAGTAACAAAAGGCAAAACGACTGAAATTCCGTTATTATTTAAAAAAGAAGGTACTTATCGTTTAGTTTGTGATACACATTCTCAAGATGAAGCTCCAATGGTTGGCTATATTGTTGTAGATTAAATTAAAGACAAATTTTAGGGTGTTCACAACTCAAAAAAGATAGTAAATTATTTACTAATTTACTATCTTTTTACTTTATTTAATCTTTATTTTACGCTGGTTTTTACCTTTAATTAATGTTACCTCTTTACTCCAAGTCCCCTCCATTGGTAGCTCTATACTGACCTCATAAACACTATTAGTTATTTTCTTCATACTTGCCTCAACGTGATGATTCATACTTTTCATTTCCATTTTAAAATGAACTGAATCCACATCTATTTCTTTCCCGTCTGAATTCACTAAATTTACTTGATAAACATGGGTTTGCTTGTTTTTACTTGATTTTTTTTCATACATTGTTAATTGAATTTTATCTAAAAAGGGATTTGATTTTAATTCTGTATTTTTGCTACAACTAGAAAAAATTAACACACTACA
>NZ_JBHJTJ010000051.1:0-23498 GCF_042267765.1 Gottfriedia sp. NPDC056225
GGCAGTGGGTGAATCATTTGAAAATATCTCATTGCTCCAAACCACTTTAACTACTTTTGATTTTAATAGTAATTTGGTTAGCAGATAGACTCATATAAACACTAATAAACACATTTTTATAAAAGCAATTAATTTTGAAATCTATCTTTTTATTATTTTCATCAAATAATATTTGTCCTTCATCTTGGTTAAACGTCGTATGGACTTGATCAATTAGGTAGTTTTTTACTAAAATAATTATAAAAATTCGTAAAAAAAAATGAGTCTGCGAAAGACTCTTTTTTACAAATTGTTTTGTTATTGACTAATAAAAACACTATTTTCTCAAATGATATGGAACTGTTGTTATGACGACATCTTTCTGACTAATCAACCAAAGTCGAAGTAAGAGTGCCGTTTGATTATGTAGCAGATTATGCCACCATTTTTTAGGGATAAATTGCGGAATCACAATTTGAACATGACTATCAGGTGCGTTTCCTTCTATTAACTTAATAAATCTAGAAAGAGGTGCTAAGACTGAGCGATATTGGTTTTTTAGAACAACTAAACGACATGGATTCCCCCACTCTTCCCATTTTTCTTCCATCTTCTCAATTGATTCATCATCAAAGCCTACATAAACCGCTATAGGATCCGGGGAAATACCTTTTGCAAATGATAATGTATTATGAACGACACGGTGAGTGCCTGAAACTAATACAACTGTTACGACTTTATTTGCTTCTGGTTTGAAAGAACTTAAATCAATACGTAATTCGCTTGCTACATTTTGATAGTGTTTATAAATTGCTAATGAGAAGAATATAATTGTCGGAATGACAACTAAAACAACCCAAGCTCCATCTATAAATTTTGTAACTGCAAATATAACAGTAACAACAGATGTTACGATTAAACCTACTATATTTATTGTTAATTTAATTTGCCATTTTGGCCCTTTTACTCGTCTCCATCTTCTTGTTAAGCCTAATTGAGCGATTGTAAAAGATAAAAACACGCCAATTGCATATAATGGAATGAGTGCATTTGTATGTGCTTGGAATGCAATGATTAATATACTAGCAGCTGCAGCAAGTGCAATAATACCATTAGAATATCCTAAACGATCTCCACGGTTTGTAAATCCTCTAGGCAAGAAACCATCAGCTGCTACAATTGCCGCTAATTGTGAAAATCCTGTAAAAGTTGAGTTAGCTGCTAAAATTAAAATAATAAATGTAAACCAAATAATTACTTGATACAGAATTCCATGTCCGAAATAAACCTTTACCAATTGAGATAACATCGTATCGTTAGGATTAGGTGAAATTCCGTTCACATATAAATGATACGCAAAACCTAAAAGTGTTATTGAAGTTAGTACTCCTAGAGCTATATATGTTTTTATAGCGTTTTTTTGTCGTGGCTCTCTGAATACTGGCACTGCATTGGAAATTGTTTCAATACCCGTTAAAGCAGAACATGCAGAACTAAATGCTTTTAATACAAGTAAAATACTTAACCCATGTGGAACTGTGCCAAATGTAGGTGTATGATGCTGTATAAATCCATGTTGAAATTCATCAAAAAACCCTGTGAAAATTAAAAGTAACATACAAATCATAAAGCCAAATGTTGGCCAAGCAAAAATTTTTGCAGATTCAGCAACACCACGAAGATTAACAACTAATAATAAAAATACACAAAAAATAGCTAAAACAGTCTCATATGGCGCAACGGCTGGATATGCTGATGACACAGCTTCTAGTGCTGCAGAAACTGAAACTGCAACCGTTAAAATATAATCAACAAGTAATGAACTTGAAGCGATTAACGAAACCCATCGAGGTTTGAAATTGTCTTTTGCAATCGCATATGCTCCACCACCACTAGGATAAGCTAAGATTCCCATAATATATGAAAGAATTAGTAATCCCAGTAATAATACGGTTGCAATTGTAATCGGTATAATATACCAGTGTGCTTTTGCCCCTAAACCGATTAACTCGGTCATTCCCGCTTCAGGTCCATACGATACGGATGAATACAAATCTGCTGCAAGAATCGGTAAGGCAATAAACCAAATCAATTTATTATGTTGAGCATGAATCTCTGCAGTTCTCATTGGTCTACCTATAAATACACGCTTTACACTGTTAAAATTAGCAACAGAGTAATAAATACCAAAAACCGCTAAAATAAATAGTCCAAGTTCTATGTAATCGGACGGATGATGCATGAATTTCTCCCCTTTTTTCAAAAACCATTGTTTGACCAGCTTTTAGTCGAATACTGTGACGCTCAACTTAAACACTTAGCCTCTTCCTCGCTGCAAATAAATACTTTTTTACGCACAAAAAAACACTAAGCTTTACTTAGTGTTTAACAAACAATACTAAATAAACCCCCTTCTTTAAATGCTTACGAGGTTAGCTGTCGGATTCGGGATTAAAGAATACCCCTACCTTTACAAAAAAGGATTCACCCCAATAAAGAAATGGTTCCCCCGCTCTTTTTAAGATTAAGCAATTATGGTTTTGAATTAGAAAAATATAGAATTTAAATGTAAATATATAACTTAAGGATAGTTTTGTAAAGAGATTTTTATATAAATTTTTCATTAAAAATTTATATAGCTCATGAATGCTTCAGGCTTTATTAGCTCTTTTTTTCGTGAAGCTAATTCCTGTTTTTATTAGTCCCGTACTATCGATTCCAAACGATTTGTTGTGACTTACTTGTTACTGAAGTGTTTGTTAAAACATTTTGTACTTCTACTTGATTAAATGTAGAAATATTTTTAGTACCTTCTGACATATTCGGTTCGTACCCTGTCAGTAAAATAGTTAATCCACATCCAACTACTAAAGATAAAATTACTTTTTTCATTTTGCTTTCTCCTTTACGCATTTTTTTCATATAAAAAAACCATGACCTATGGCCGTGGTTTGACGTTCGTTTTTAAACGTAAGACCAACCTATTAGAACACTTCACTACTAATTAGCGTGCTTGATTCCAAACGATCTCTTGTGAGTTATCAACTGCTACCATATTTGTTAACACGTTTTGTACCTCAGTTTGATTAAACGTTGAGACCTTTTTATTAACTTCTGACATATTCGGTTCGTACCCTGTCAGTAAAATAGAAAATCCACATCCAACTACTAAAGATAAAATTACTTTCTTCATTTTGACTTCTCCTTTCACAATTTTTTCATATAAAAAAACCATGACCTAAGGCCGTGGTTTGACGTTCGTTTTTAAACGTAAGACCAACTTTAACATGATAAAAATCACTCGTCAATTGGTGTTTTTTGGAATATTACATGTAAACGATTACTTATAATTAAGGATTTTAGATCGTGTATTTTTGGTAATCGTTTACATATTCATTAACAAATTATAGAGACAACAAATATTCAAAATAATAAAAAGACAACTTAAAAAAGTTGTCTCAAGTTAGTGTACCCTTAAGCTAATATAAAGACCTAATAATGTGACCAATAACACTGGAATCGTTATAATAATCCCGATCTTTAAATAAGTTTTATAAGAAATTTTAATACCTTTTTGTGATAGTACATGTAGCCACAATAGTGTTGCTAGGGATCCTATAGGAGTCATTTTCGGCCCCAAGTCTGAACCGATTACATTAGCATAAATAAGTCCCTCTTTTATTATTCCTGTTGTGTGTGCATTTTCAATTGCAAGAGACACAATCATAACTGTAGGAAGATTATTCATTATTGCCGAAAGAATAGCAGAGATAAAACCCATTCCTAATGTTGCTATTAATAATCCTTGATGGGAAACGGAATGAATTATTTGACCTAATACATCTGTTAAACCAGCATTCTTCAAAGTATAAACAACTATATACATTCCTATTGAAAACACGACAATTGTCCATGGCGCATCTTTTAATACTTTTTTTGTATTGACCGCTTTACTTCTTTTCCCTAAAAATAAAAAGATAATAGCTGCTAAACCCGCAATAAATGAAACCGGAACATGAAGTAATTCACCGATAAAGTATCCTGCTAATAACAACAAAAGTACTAACCAAGATATATAAAACATTTTTTTATCTCTTATTGCATCCTTTGGAATTTTCAAATTTCCAAGATTATAGTTTTTCGGAATAACCTTTCTAAAATAAAAATATAGCACTAATATACTAGAAATAAGCGAAAAGATATTTGGAATGATCATTTTACTTGTATATTCTAAAAAGCCAACTTTAAAATAATCAGCAGTGATAATGTTCACTAAATTACTTACAATAAATGGAATAGATGTTGTATCTGATATAAAGCCACTAGCGATAATAAATGGAAATATCATCTTTTCATCTAATTTCAAGCTACGTACCATAGCTAATATTATTGGCGTAAGAATTAACGCTCCGCCATCATTCGTAAAAAAAGCGGTAACAATTGCTCCAAGAATATTTATGTAAACGAACATCTTTATCCCGTTTCCGTTCGCGGCACTTACCATATGTAATGCAGCCCATTCAAAAAAGCCGATTTCATCTAATATTAATGAAATAATAATGACAGCGATTAATGCAAATGTTGCATTCCAAACAATGCTTGTTACGATGACAACATCATGAAAATCAACTAGACCTAACAATAAAGATAAGACTGCTCCACCAGATGCGATCCATCCTATTGAAATATTTTTCGGTTGCCAGATGACTAAAATAAGAGTGATGATGAAAATAAATAATGCAAGAGTGATTGAAACCAATTAACTAAACAGCCCTTCTAATTTTACTTTAATTTTTCAAATATATTATCGCATGAACAATTAAATATTATCTAGTATAAATTAAAGAACCTTAGTCCTATAATATATAGGGCTAAGGCCATACACTAGTTTTTATTATTAAGCTCAAATTCATACTTTGCAATTTTCCGCCTAATTTTCTCTAAATTTTCTTGGCTTTCCTTAATTTGCTCTAATACATTGTTTTCTTGCTGTTTCATTAGATCTAAACGCTGCTTCAGAGTTTCTTCTCCGTTCATTGTCCAGTCAACAAATTGTTTAATTTTTTTAATTGGCATTCCAGTGTTTTTTAAACATAGAATCATTTCGATAAATTTAAGAGCGTCTTCATCAAAAATTCTGTCTCCACTTTCTGCCCTTTTTAGAAAAGGTAACAAGCCTTGATTGTCATAGTATCTTAATTGAGAAATAGATAAATTATTGAACTTTGCTACTTGTCCAATAGTATAATTCATGAACTCTCATTCCTTTACCAAGGCATAATTCCATTTGCATTTAGAATTTTACCATTGTAATTTGTATTGCTTAGTGCAAAGTCAGTAATAATTTTAGCACCTTCAGCTGTTGTTTTACCACCAGGTGTATTTCCGTTAAGATCTGTCGTTGTAAAACCAGGTGTGACACCGAAAATTTCAGGTCCATTACTTCCAAATTCTTTACCGAAAGTAAGTGTTAATGAATTGTTTGCAGTTTTTGATGAATTATACCCCAATATATTGATTGTAGCAGTTTCACCACGATCAAAAAGTGTTTGTGAAGCCATATCAGTTGTTATATTAATAATTTTTCCTCGTTCCGATTTTTTAATTAGAGGTAAAAAAGTTTGAATCATTTGGAACGTTCCAAAGAAATTCACTTCAAATGCCTGACGTAAAGTTTCAATTGTTATTTCACTTGGCAAAACATGAAAATCTGGTGCAACCCCTGCATTATTTATTAATAGATCTAGATGATCTGTCACTTTCAAAATTTGATTGAAAGAATCCGTTATCGATTGAATGTTAGTTACATCAACTTGTATAAATGAAACATTTGGTAAACCTAACGATTGGACAGCAAGATTTCCTAGTTCATTATTACGAGCACCTAAGAATACATGATATTCTTTTTCTGCTAATTGGCGAGCTACTTCGAATCCTATCCCTTTATTAGCACCTGTTACAAAAGCAAATTTCGTCATTGTATATCCCTCCGATTGATTATTTATACCTTACAAATCAGAGAATACAGCCTAAACCTAAGTTTAGGTCAAGCGTTTTAATACTATTTTTATTAATCATGGCGACGTTAATATTAAAGCGATAAAAAAGCATGAAATTCAATCATTTGATACAAACTTAATAAAAACATCATTTTAAGCTTTGATCAGCAACTACTAAAACATCTAAATGACGCAATTCCCTTAGCAGTTTTTGAACGATTGAACCCGTTTTTATTTCTTCCCATCTAGTACGAGCTGACTGTCCCATAATGACATGAGTTGTCTTTTTTTCAATTATATTTTTGACTAATTCTATAAATACATGCCGTCTGTCAGTTGTCTCATACAATTCAAATGAACCACCTAACCGTATTGTTAACTCTTTAATTTTTTTTAATGAAAGCTGTTCATCTTCTGACAATTCACCAAGTTCTTTGACATAAGCTACATATAATTTAGCCTTTAATCGATACGCTAATCGAAATCCTCTACGAATTAGTCTTTCACTATTTAATTTTAAATTTATACAAACAAAAATGACTTCCTCTTGTCTCCAAGGACCTCTAAGTGTTAAATCTCTTTCCCATGCTTCAAGACGTTCATCTACATCATCAGCCACTTCTCTTAATGCTAATTCCCGCAAGGCAATTAAATTTCCAGTTTTAAAAAAGTTATTTAGTGATTGTTCTATTTTTAAAGGTGCGTAAATTCTTCCTTCTTTCATTCGATCCCTTAGTGCTTTAGGAGAAATATCAATTAATTCAATTTCATTGGCATCTCTTAGAACATTATCAGGGACTGTTTCTCTAACTCTAACCCCAGTAATTTGTTCAACACTATCATTTAAACTTTCAACGTGTTGAATATTCATTGTAGAGATGACTGAAATTCCAGCTGCGAGGATTTCTTCAACATCCATATGTCTCTTATTAAACTTACTCTCTGGTACATTCGTATGTGCTAATTCATCTATTAACACTACTTCTGGATTTCTTTGTATTATTGCCTCAGTATCCATTTCTTCTAGTGTAGTTCCTTTATATGGAATAACTTTTCTCGGAATAATGTCTAAATCTCCGACTTTTTCTAATGTCTCTTTCCGACCGTGAGTTTCAAGTAGCCCAATAATAATATCGATTCCTTTTTTCTTTAACTCATTACCTTCTCTTAGCATAGTATAAGTTTTTCCAACTCCTGGAGCAGCTCCAATATAAACTTTTAAAGTTCCACGTTTAATTTTATAAATTTTCTGCGCAAGCTCATGCGGACTTAAACGACGATATGGATCCACTATTTCTTTATTTACTTGCATTGTAGGAATTACTCTTTCACCATCTTTTTCTGCTCGATCAGCAACAATAAACACATCTATATTCTTTGTTTTTCTTAAAATTTTATTTACGATTGATCCATTCACAATCTCTTCCCAACGTGTTCTCTTGGATTGCCCTAATACTATACTTGTTATATTGTTACGAACTGAATATTCAACAATTTCACTCGCAATTGAATTGCTACTCAATGGTAATTCTTCAAAATTTCCTCCGACTTTTTCAACAAGCTTTATAATTGAACGTTTAAAGGTTAATTCATCATTTGTAAATTTTTTATTAGGGGGTCGAAAACATACTACTTGAATATCTCCTCCGAGTCTTTTGGATATTTGTTGTCCTCTACGTATCAAAATAGAACCATTCCAGTGATATTGCACTGTAACTAATACTTTTTCTGACGCTCCAGAAGGCCCTACTATACCGTGTTTTTCACGATATTCATCCAGTTCATCATTAACTTCACTAGCTATGAAACGAAGTGCAAGTTCTCGAAGTACCGCTAAGTTACTTTTATGGAATAACTGACTATGCTTCTGATTTTCATCTTTATTATAAAAATCTTCTTTTGATCTTTGTAAAATAACTTCAGGTGTAACATCTAATAATTTCACCTCATCTGCTAATGCTAAAGTTTCTTCCGGAACGAAAAAGCTACCTTTAACTTTTCCATCCGTCAATTTAGTAGCTTCATCATAAACTTCTTTTATTTCATATATATTCATAGTTGTAATAACGCCTATATTTTTCGATATTAAATAATGTATATCTTCTAATCGTGTTTGAAACTTGGCGTCTGGACGATTTTGATGAGCAAGGGAATCAATAAGAACAACTTCAGGATTTCTTGAAATAATTGCCTCCAAATCAAGGTCTTGCAGAGTAGTTCCTCCTTCTTTCCAATTGATTGTCGATACTTTATCCAAACATCCAATTTGATCAATTGTTTTTTGGCGATTTATCTCACTAATTAATCCAATGACAACATCAATTCCACGTTCTTTTAAAACATTACCCTCTTGGAGCATATGGTATGTCTTCCCCGATCCACTTACAGTCCCAATTATAATTTTCAATCTACCTTTTTTGATTTTCTGAATAGATGCTAGTAATTCTTCAGGTGATTTCCTACGAAATTGTCTGTCGCTCAAGAGATCCCTCCTTTCTTTATATAAAAAAGGAGAGAAAGAATCTCCCCTTTATCTTAGTTCTTTTAAATCTAAGTTCAGTTCCAATATATTCACACGTGGCTCACCAAATATTCCAATTTGACGCCTTTTTGTGTGCTTATTAATTAAAGTCATTAATTGATCCTCAGATATACCTGTGGCCTTAGCTACCCTAGGTACTTGAGCCTTCACTGCTTCAGGTGATAAATCTGGGTCAAATCCAGATCCAGATGTTGTTACTAAATCAGCAGGTATCGTTTTACGTAGATTACTATTTTCATTTTTTAACTCATTTATTTTATCTTTTGTTTCTTTAACATATTCTTTTGATGCTACTGCAGCATTTGTTGCGGCTGAAGCAGTAGGATTATAATTAGCAGCAGAAGCTCTAGAATGGAACCATTCAGGTCCTTTAAATTCTTGAGCTAATAGTTTAGAGCCTGTAACTTTTCCTTTCGTTTCTATTAAACTACCATCGGCTTGTTTTGGGAAAATAACTTGTGCAACGCCTGTTGTTGCTAATGGATAAACTAATCCGCATATTACTAACAATACAATAGATGCTCTGATCGCAACCATAACTGATTTCACATTAAATCCTCCATTTCCAATAAATTAAACAAAATGCAATGTGGATACAAGCATATCGATCACTTTAATTCCTATGAACGGCGCAATTACTCCCCCAAGTCCATAGATTAATAAGTTTTTAGATAATAATTTATTTGCATCCATAGGTTTATATTTCGCACCCTTCATCGCAACAGGAATGAGGAGAGGAATAATGATTGCATTAAAGATCAATGCAGATAAGATTGCAGACTTTGGCGAATTCAATCCCATAATATTAAGATAATCTAATTGAGGTATCGCCATTATAAATAGTGCGGGTATAATAGCGAAATATTTCGCTATATCATTTGCTATTGAAAATGTTGTTAACGAACCACGCGTAATTAATAACTGCTTACCAATCGCAATGACAGATAATAGTTTAGTAGGGTCAGAGTCTAAATCGATCATGTTTGCTGCTTCTTTTGCAGCCATTGTTCCAGAATTCATCGCTAAACCAACGTCCGCCTGCGCTAGAGCAGGGGCGTCATTTGTTCCATCCCCAGTCATTGCAACTAACTTACCTTCATTTTGTTCTTTTTTAATTGCAGCAATTTTATCTTCTGGTTTAGCTTCGGCAATAAACTCGTCAACACCTGCTTCTCTAGCAATTGTTGCAGCTGTCAATGGATTATCTCCTGTACACATGACCGTTTTGATTCCCATTGCTCTTAATTCATCAAATCGCTCTTTTAATCCTGGTTTTACTGTATCTTTTAAATAAATAACACCGTAAATTTGCTCATTTATTGCAACAGCAAGTGGAGTTCCCCCAGCTTTTGCAATGACATTTGCTTTTTCATCAAGCTCATTCGGAATCTTGCCCCCTTTAGCCGTTACATATTTTTTAACGGCATCTACTGCGCCTTTTCGAATTTCAGTTCCACCTTTTAAATTTAAACCTGACATTCTAGTTTCAGCAGTAAATTCAATAATTTCGGCATCCTTATATTCATTTTCATCCCAAGTTATACCATTTTTATGTGCTAGCTCTACAACTGAACGCCCTTCTGGTGTTTCATCTTTTACTGAAGATTTTAAAGAAGCTAAGGTTACCTCTTTTTCTAATATACTTCCAACCGGAATAAATTCACTTGCCATTCGATTACCAAATGTAATTGTTCCTGTTTTATCTAAAATCATCGTATCAATATCTCCAGCAGCTTCAACAGCTTTACCAGACATCGCTAAAACATTAAATTGTGTAACACGGTTCATCCCAGCAATCCCAATTGCAGAAAGTAATCCTCCAATTGTAGTCGGAATTAAACAAACGAGTAAGGCAATCAATGTTGCTACATCAATTGAGACATTTAAATAATTCGCTATTGGTACAAGTGTCATAATGACAATTAAAAACACTAAAGTTAACACTGCTAATAAAGTAGTTAATGCAATCTCATTCGGTGTTTTTTGACGTGCAGCTCCTTCAACTAATGAGATCATACGGTCAATAAATGATTCACCTGGATCAGTTAATATTTTAACAATAATATAATCTGATACTACTCTAGTACCACCTGTTACAGATGAAAAATCTCCACCCGCTTCTTTAATAACTGGTGCTGATTCTCCTGTAATTGCTGATTCATCGATTGAAGCTAATCCTTCAATAATCTCGCCATCAGAAGGAATAATTTCTCCAGTCTCTACTCGAACGATATCTCCTTTTCTTAAAGAAGTTGATGGTACTTCTTTATAAAACCCATCATTCTGTCTTAATTTCGCACTTGTTTCTGATTTCGTTTTTCTTAATGTATCTGCCTGCGCTTTACCACGCCCTTCTGCAAGTGCTTCTGCAAAATTAGCGAAAAGTACGGTAAATAATAATACAAAAAATACTGCAATATTGTATGTTCTTCCAACTGTATCAAAGCCAAAAACATCTGGTTTAATGGATAGTATTAAAGTAATAAACGTACCGACCTCTACTATAAACATAACTGGATTTTTTATCATAACAATAGGATTCAGCTTTTTAAATGAATCGATTATTGCCTGTATTTTAATTTCTTTTGAAATTGGCTTATTTTCAATTGCCATATGATCAATCTCCTCATTCTATTTTATTGCTACTATTTAAACATTCCTAAATGTTCAGCGATTGGTCCGAGTGCAAGTACTGGGAAGAATGTTAATGCACAGACGATTAAAATAATCGCAATTAAAATAACTGTAAATAATGGAGTATCTGTTCGGAATGTTCCTGATGATGCTGCAACAATTTTCTTTGTAGAAAATGATCCAGCAATTGCTAACATAGCAATAATTGAAATATATCGACCAAATAACATAACTAATCCGATAACGATATTATAAAAGTCAGTATTAGTTGTTAGTCCACCGAATGCTGATCCATTATTAGCTGCTCCAGAAGTAATGGCATACAATACTTCAGTCAAACCATGGAAACCTGGATTTAATATAGAAGAAACTGGGCCTTTTAAGGCTAATGCAATTGCAGTAGGAACTAAGATAATTAATGGATGCGCTAATATAGCAATCGATGCTAGTTTAATTTCTTTCGCCTCAATTTTCTTTCCTAAAAATTCTGGTGTTCTACCAACCATTAGTCCGCAAATAAAGACTGTTAAGATGACATATAATAATCCGTTTAATAAACCGACGCCCTTACCACCGAAAACATTGTTCAACATCATTTCAGCAAGTGGTACCATTCCACCGATTGGCGTTAATGAATCATGCATATTGTTGACCGATCCCGTAGTTGCTGCAGTAGTAACTGCCGTGAATAAGGCTGATTCAGATATTCCAAAACGAACTTCTTTTCCTTCCATATTTCCATGTACACCAAGCGCATGTAATGCAGGAGTACCATTATACTCTGCAACAAATACAGTCGTTAGAAGCGCAATAAACAATATGCCCATTGCAGCAAAAACTGTCCAACCTTGTCTTTTGTTTTTTACCATCACACCAAATGCATAAACCAATGAAGTAGGTAAAAGCATCATACATATAATGTGAACTAAGTTAGATAATGGTGTTGGATTTTCAAACGGATGTGCTGCATTTGTACCAAAAAAACCACCGCCATTTGTACCAATATGTTTAATTGATTCAAGTGCAGCTACTGGACCTCTAGTAATTACTTGTTTAATTCCTTCAATTGTTGTAGCATCCACTGCACCTTTTAAAGTTTGTGGTACCCCTTGGAATACTAAAAACAATGCAACAATAAATGATATTGGTAAAAGTACGCGTGTAATTGTACGTACTAAATCAACATAAAAGTTTCCTAGATTATCTTCGCGTCCTATTAATCCCCTAATAAAGGCAATTGCCACCGCAAAACCAGTTGCAGCTGATGTAAACATCGGGAACATAATTGCCATCATTTGTGAAAAATAGGATAGTGAATTCTCACCACTATAAGCTTGCCAGTTTGTATTTGTAATAAAAGATGTTGCAGTATTGAATGCCAAAGCTGATGGCATATTTCCTATATGGTCAGGATTGAAAGGCAAATATTTTTGCATCCTAAAAATAACGTATAAAATAATTAACATCACAAAATTACTAAGCAATATCGCTAAAACATATTTTTTCCAACCCATTTTCTCATCTTCTCGAACACCAATTAATCGATAAATTAATCGTTCAAAAGGTCCAAAAAAGCGATCTAGCCCTGTTTTTTCACTGTCATATACTTTAACAAGGTAGCTACCTACTGGTTTTACTAATAAAATAATAATTAGCAATGTAACAACTACCTGTAATATCCCCATGGTCATTTCCTAATTCCTCCCACTAAAGTAACTAAAATTTCTCCGGTTTAATTAGTACAAAAACTAAATATAAAATAAGTACAATTCCAATAATCGCTGGAATAAGCATTTGTTAGCTCCCCCCTTACGCCTTTTCACAAAATATTGTAAATACCCAAAAAATTGCAAAAACGATAACTAGTAAGCCTACCATTATAAGATCATTGATCATTGCAATTCTCCTTTCTTTGTTTCACTAAACTTTTCTTTTACAATGTTTTCCATCCTGTTTAAGAGCAATAAAAAAGACCAATGGATACTAATCCTCCAGCAAATTAACTAATTTAAATAGACCTAAACAATTTAAAAACAATCATGTTTATACCTAAAAAATTTTAGTTAATTGAAATTGGAAGAAAAGTATTCATTGGTCTACCTAACACCCAGCTAGCATTATGCTCTCTTTGTGTTCTGTCTCCCTAATCTTTTCTATACACTTTCCAGAATTTTCCATTTAAAAACAAAATAAAAAGACCTACTCAATTATTTGCCCAGGTAAAATTACTGCATTAAAAATGCAATAAAAAAACCTGCTCAAATCAGGCGGTCTACTGACCTCCCTCGCTTTAGCCTACGAAGTTAGCTGTCGGGTAGGATGGCGAAAGAGTATCTCATCCCTTCTACATTCATGTAGAATTAACCCCCAAAAATTGGTTCCTCCGTTTACGATGATTCGTAATTAAGCCGATATTTATTTTATTGACTTGATTATACGGCGATGACTTTTACATGTAAAGAGTTTTTTTACGGAAAAATTTTTCAGTTAAATTTACCCCCTTTACAATTTTATATATCTCTGTATTATAAACATATCAATAATATAAATCTGTTGTAATCGCTAAATCGTAAATTTTCGAGCGGGGGAACCACTCGTGCAGTGCACATGGGGTGAATCCATTTTGGTAGGGCTACTTTTCAAGTCCGAATCCGTCAGCTAACCTCGCCAGCGTTTGAAAAGAGCAAAACTTAATCGAGTTATTAATATTTCAATATACTTACCATTGAAATAAATAGCTTCGAGGAGATTGCTCTTCTTGTTGCTTTTTTTGTTTTAATTAACTGTATAGGAGAGATATTAATGATAACATCGAAAAAAAAGCTTGAAATAGAATTAAGCGAGGCATTTATAAAATTCCAAAGAGAACTTATAGGAAGAGGCCCACAAGAAGCAAAAACTTATATAGTTGAAGATATGATTATTCTTCGATTCAAAGGCGTATTAACAACCGAAGAGAAACATTTAGTTTCTCATCATACTGGAAAAGGTCTTGTTAAGAAAATGCGACAAGTACTTAGAGAAATGTACAGTAAAGAATATGAAGAAATCGTTGAAAAACATACCGGATTTAAGGTATTATCTAGCCATAGTGATACTAGTACAAACACTGGTGAACGAATTGAAGTTTTTGTAATGGATCAAAATATTGGAAAATTACTAGATGAAAAAAACAACAACTAATAAATTAAAGATTAAGGAGTAGAAAAATGAATATAGCGTTTTTCTTTACCCCAAAGAATGAACTTGTTTACATGAATATTAATTCAACAATGCGTCAAGCACTTGAAAAAATGGAACACCATCGTTATACAGCTATACCTTTAGTAGATGAAAATGGAAAATATGTCGGAACGCTTACTGAAGGTGATTTATTATGGAAATTAAAGAACACAGAAGGTTTATCTTTTACAAATACACAAGAAATAAACTTAAACGAAATACACTTACACCACAAATATGATCCTGTTTCAATCAACGCTCAAATAGAAGATTTATTTACAAGAGCAATTAATCAGAACTTCATTCCTGTAATTGATGATAATGAAGTTTTTATTGGCATGGTTAAGAGAAGAGAAATTATTGAGTATTGTAGGAAGAATATATTAAAAGAAAGCCAGTCTATTTGAGATTTTCATAATACCTAATAAAAGACAATATCTAAAAGTTGCAAAAAAACCCGCAAGGACTTACAAATTCCTAGCGGTTTTTTCATATTTTACCCAGTTTATTCTTAGTATGAATAAAATGGGTAAAATGTGAGCTAGATCAGCTCGAAATGGTGTTGTATGAACCTGTTTAAGTGATATATCACAAGATTTTGTTGATTTATAAATGTGATTTAGGCTATTTATCGACTGACAAATCGCACCAACCAATTTTATGAATTAAAACCAGTGCTTTATGAACAAATTTCACAACTTTATAAACAAAAGACATAATGTGTTCGCATTTTTGATGATCACCGCTTATTATTTCAACACTTACAATCAAAAAAAGAACTGTCTCAAAAGTACATCGACCTTCAGAGACAGCTTCTTTTTTTAACCCTTTTCCTAAACCATTCCCTTACACAGCATGAACTTTCGAACGGTTCTCACTTTGTTTCGTTTCTTTATTAAATCGATAGACATAATAACCAATTGATAATATAAACCCTATAATTAGGAATGTCAGTAAAGTTTCAACACTATTAACATATAAGTCATTGTCTTTAATACTTATTACGGACTTAAATCCTAGCATAGAATACGTCATTGGAATATATGAATGTACGTGATTAAAGAATTTTGGAAGCATCTCGATTGGGAAAGTTCCTCCAGAAGAAGTTAATTGTAGAATTAAGAAAAACATACAAATAAATCTTCCATAATGGCCGAATGCCGTTTGAATGAACAAGAATAATGCCCCAAAAGTACAACTTGTTAAAATTGAAAGGAAGAAGTACTTAGTCATTTGTTCGACGTGAACACCAATTAATAACATTAGTAAATCTACAATGACTGCTTGTAGTACTCCTACACAAAATACAATTGTTAGCTTACCTAAGAACCAGCTTACACCAGTTTTTGATGTTCCTTTATTTAATAAAGGGAAAACAGATGTGAATAAGAATAATCCTACATACAATCCTAAAGTTAATCCGTATGGTGCAAATCCGTCACCATATGTTTTCACATGATTGATTGACAAATTATCTAAATCAACTGGATTGGATATTGCATTTGCGGCTTTATCTACAGAGATTTGATGTTCATTTAATTTTTTATCAACTGTTGTTAAACCATTTGAAAGCTGACCTGCTCCATTATTTAGCAGTCCAAGACTATTTGCCAATTTCGCAGTTCCATTATTAAGTTGATTTGCACCTATTGAAATCTTTGAGGAGGCAACATTTAATTTATTGCTACCACTTGCTAATTGATTTAGACCATCTGTAAGTGAACGATAGCCTGCTAATAATTTTCCAGAACCTGTTTGACCAGCTAAAATACCATCATTCAACCCTTTCATGCCATTGGTAAACTGTACTTCACCTGTTGTAAAAGTATTGGCTTCTACTAATAACTGCTCTTGTTCTGATTTTAACTGATTAAGTTGATCCGTTAATGATTGTTGTTCATTATTTATTGCTTGAATTTGATGAATTAATGAGTCTTTTTTGTTTGTAAATTCATGAATTGATATTGTTTGATTGTCATTATTTAATTGCGCTTCAAATGAATTGATTAAATCAATCGCTTCTTGTTTATTGAAGTCATCTTTTTGAATCGTATTTTTTAAGCTTTCCATCCTCTGATTTAATTTTGACTTATTAGTACTAATTTGTTGATTTAGCTGATCAATCTGATTTGCATAACTAGTTACTTCCTGACTTAATACGTTACTTTTTTCTTGTAAGGTTTGATATTCTTGCGTCATTTTATCAGAGAGATTTTTTGAACTATTTAATGATTGTTCAATTCCATTTTTTAATTCAAAAGACTTATCACTCAATGATTTTGCACTGTTTGCTAATTCACTACTACTAATCGCAATTTTTCCAAATCCTTGATTAAACTTTTCAGATCCTTCAAGTAATTTCGTAGAGCCATTCGCAGCAGAACTTGATCCATCCGCAACTTTGTTCATACCTTGAGTAAATTCGACTGTTCCATTAGCAAATTTATTTAAACCAGAAGATAATTTTTTCGATCCTTCTTCTGCGCCATTTAATCCGTCTTTTATTTTTACACTTCCATCAGCTAACTTAGACATACCATTGCCTAATTCTTTTTGTGCATTTAATAAAGACTTTGTATATGCTTTCGTAACATTATCTCCGAGTTTTTCTTTTACTTTTTCTAAAACTGACGAACCAAGTGTTGCAGCAGTAAAGTTATAACCTTCATTTGCAATATATACTAGCTCAGCTTTTTTAGGATTTGCATTCATTGCACTCATTGCATTTTCGGAAAAATTGCTAGGGATTTCAATTTCTATATAATATTTATGATCCTTTAATGCTTGTTTTGCTTGTTGGCTGCTTACTTCAGTTATATTTAAATCTTTACTATTCTTTAATTCTTTTGTTAAATCATCACCGATTTTTATTTCTTTTGCATTCGTACTTGTTCCATTGTCATTATTAACTAATGCTATGGGAACATTTTTAATTCTCCCATACGGATCAAAATAACTATAAACTAAAAAACCAGCATATAAACAAGGAATTAAAAGTATAATTGCCGACATAATCAGTAAGGTTTTGTTTGTTAAAAATAATTTAAATTCTTTCTTCAAAGAATGTATATAATTCATAAAATCCCCCTATTCTGCTAACCCTACTGAAAAATCCTAACTTTCTTTTTTGTAGGGTACATTCTATATTTCATAGTGTTTATACAATTCTTCTTTATTGGCGAAGTGTCGATAGAAAGTAGCTCTGTTGATGTTTGCACGATTCGCTATTTCCTTAACATAAATATTTTGTAATTCCTTTTTCCTTATAAGTTCAGTAAATGCATCAATAATTAGATTTCTAGTCCTAGTAATACGAGGATCTTCAAATTTTCGAATCATGTTTTCCATCTCCAAGTTAATGATTTATTACTTAAAAACTAAAATCATCAAGTATAAGGGATGCGTGCTGCAACTTCTTTAAAAGCCCCATAAACACATCCATAGTAGTCTGCTCTCAAACTAATCATCTCCAATTTATTTATTTGCAACTTTATTATAAAATCCGTAATTCATAATGTATAATACATATTAAACTATAGAATCATGCCGTTTGGTCTATGCGAAAAAATGAAAGGTGATATATGCAATGGAATTACTTCAACTCAAATATTTTCAAACAGTTGCAAAACTTGAGCATATTACTAAAGCTGCTGAAGTTCTGCAAATAGCTCAGCCATCATTAAGTAAAACCATTACTAGATTAGAAAATGATCTAGGTGTTCCACTTTTTGATCGTCAAAACCGACAAATTAAGCTAAATCATTTTGGAAAAATGTTTTTAAATAGAGTTAATAAAGTATTAATGGAATTAGAAGAAGGCCAGAGAGAAGTTCAAGAACTTGCGGGTTTAAAAAATGGGAGTATTACATTAGCTTCATCAATTTCAAGAATTTTACCTGATTTGGTGAGTGGATTTATGAAAGTTTATCCAGATGTGCATTTCAAACAGGTCATTAAACCAATTTCAAAAATGAAAAAACAACTAATTAATGGTGAAATTGATTTATGCATTTCATCGCTACCAATTGAAGATGAAGACATAGAGTGGGTTCCGTTAATTAAAGAAGATATTTTCTTAATTATCCCCCCAGGTCATCATCTATCTGGTAGAAATTCAATCGATTTAATTGAATTAAAAAACGAAACATTTGTCTCTTTAAACGAGGGATTTGGTTATAGGGATTTTACTGATAAATTTTGTGTGAATGCAGGGTTTATTCAAAACGTATCATTTGAGGTAGACGAACCTTTTGCCATCGTAAGGTTCGTAAATCAAGGGCTGGGTGTCGCATTTATGCCTGTATTAGATTGGACAACTGTGACAGAAAATATCCCGGATCGTATTCGTATAAATGATGATTCGTGTCAGTTAACAATTGGACTTGGTTGGTCAAAAAATAGATATATATCATTAGCAGCTCAAGATTTTAAAAAATACGTTATTGAATATTTTGAAAAAATTTCATTGGGATTAAAAGAATTGTAAATACATTTATCCAACTCTTGTTTACTTGATTTAATCAAAAAAAAAATGAAAAGGACTTTTTCATTTTTTTCAAAACTAAACTACATAAAAATACCCGAATAATAGAAATTCTTAAATCTACTATTCGGGTTACTTTTCTTATATTTTCTTATTTATGTGAACAAACGATCTAAACCATTCTATTTAATGTAGGAAATCTATTACTCAATTTGTAAACCTGCCACATACATATTATTGGATTCCCAACTCTCTCTTAATGTCCTCAATGGTTTTACCTTTATATTTCTTTTTAGGTTTCGAAGGACTAGAAACTTTTAAATTTTTACTTAAATAATTTTTCACGATATAACCAAAGTCCTTTTCATTTACAGTTCCATCAAAGTTAATATCTGCACTTCTTTTATTCGTACCCCAATATGTTTGGACTGTTAATGCATCTAATATATCGATCACATTATCCCCATTAACATCTCCAGCAAGACCAATATTAAAGTTTCTGTATTCCCATGTACCTTTTAATAAGCCATCTTCTTCCCTACTTAAAATGACATTATTGACTTCAGTAAAATGACCAGGTACTTCCATCACAATTTTATAAGCTTGTTTAGTCGCTGGTATATTTTTTATTTTGAAAGCACCAACATTTTTAATTTCTGCTGGATACATCGTTCCATCAGATGATAGTGCATAAACTTTAGCACCAATCGTACTAAACTTGTAGTGTATAAAATCAGGTGTACCAAATTGTGTATTCACAAATGCTTCAGGCATTAGATTACCTTCTACAGTAGAATGTGTAGGTATCAATTTAAATTTTTCTAAGCCGTAGGAATTCACTGAAACTAGCTCACTTTTATTTGATTTTTTCGCATTAAAATTATACATCTGAAAATCATCATTTCGAGCATAATTCTGATCATCTATAACTTTAAACGTAACATCTAAAAACGGGGTGTCCCCATCTAAGCCAGTGAAGTTCTCTTTTTCAATATAAGCTCCTACGTTTACATTCCCGGAGTTAGAAACAATCGGTTCTTTTAAATTTACTTTCCCTCCTTTTTGCTCTGCAAGATCTTTGAATGCTTGGTTTACTTCAACTTTTTCGAATTGATAAAAGGTAGGGCTAAATTGAACGTCCATTTCTCCACCCAAAAATTGTTTCATATTTTTTAAATCAATCGTCATCTTTATTTCATCACCAAGTTTAACAGATTGTTTATTATATCTGTTCACGGCATACTCGGTTCCTTTTTTCATAAATACAAATGATGAAACTTCATTTCCTGCAGTACCCAAATCAAATGCATATGTTCCTAAAATGTAAGGATACTCTTCAAACGCATCTTGATATATATTAATTTCAAACTCACCATCATCTTTTGGTTGTAAAAGATGCGGTTCAAAGAAATTATTATTTTCATTTAAACTTACTGTGTTAGAGCTTTGTGTAACATTATAACCTTCCTCTTGTAATATATTAACTGTTTGATCCGTAACCTTACCATTTACTTGAAATACATTGTAACCATTCTTCTCTGTTAACATGTCCTCTGAAATTTCTACCACACCCGGCTTGATATTTTCATAGAGTAATTCAGGTGGAGTATTATCAACTATTGCTAGATGGTCTTTTGAGTATGATTTTCCTTTCTCATCTGTTGCAACCATTTCCAGAATATATTTTCCTTCAGGTACTTCAATATAGTCTGCACTTATTGGATTTTTAGGATCATTTGTAAATGGATAGATTTGTCCAGAAAAACCGTTTGAAGTATAATAATCTAGGTCTGGTAAAAGATTAGTAGCATTGATACTTCCAACATATCCTAATGGTTCACCTGACTCATTTTTTAATAAAATATCGATTTGTTTTACTGGACTATTCAATTTAAAATATAGATCCATCCCCGTGAATCTAAATTGATGAATATATGGATCATTCGTCATTACTGGTCGATCTGGCGATACATAATCAATTCCTTTTTCTACAACTCTAATTGCAAAAGGAATTTTGAAGCCCTCAGCAGGATCCTTACTATTTGTTACATGTATATAGCCTTCATAACGTCCTGTTTTTGCACTTGCTGGTACTTGGATTTTTGCTAAAATCTCTTTTGATTCTCCTGCACCAACTTTTAAAGATTTGACGATATTAAGTTTTAGGCCATTTTTCACACCATCTTGTACATTAGTGCTTTCTCCATGATATTCTACTTCAAATTGATAAGTCTTCTCTTTATTATCATGATTTTGAATCAAAATAGTACGCTTGTCTTTTACTGAATTCTTACCTTCATAATGACTCCCGAATGAAAGAGATGCAGTTTCTTCATTTATTTCAACTTTTGTATTATCTTCCAGTATTTCTGTCTTATCTAACACTTTAATAGATGTTTTTGAATGCACGGCCTGATATGCATCTACTCGTCCGGCTCCTGCTTCATATACTGAATAATTTCCCTTTAAATCGTCTGCTGAATTCAAAAGTGCCGCCTTAACATCAAATGGCGAATAGTCAGGATGCTCCTGTAATATAAGTGCTGCTACACCTGTAACGTGAGGAGTTGCCATCGATGTTCCGTCCAAACGTAAATACGCAGTATCATAATTCACTCCATCTTGTGGATTGTTAATGTACTCTGGAACAGTCGAGAAAATTGATACGCCTGGTGCAACTAAGTCTGGTTTAATATCATCATTGCCAAATACAGGTCCACGAGAGCTGAAATCAGCTAAATGATCTCCTTCAGTATTTGTATTACTTAAAGTTTCAAATGAAAGCGATTTTTCATCTAACGTTTTTAAACGTTCTCCCCCTTCTTTTGAAATTCGGAATGAAGGAATGAATGAAGTGCCTTCTCCTAAGAAAGTGGATATTTCACCATCAACATTGTTATAAATAACAACTGCCTTAGCTCCAGCTTTAGCGGCATTTTTTATTTTTTCATCAAAGGTAATTTCCCCACGCTCGATCAAAGCTACTTTTCCCTTTAAATCTTTACCGTTAAAATCATTTTCGTAACCAAGACCTACATTAACGATTGGTATGGATTGACCCGTTAAGTCTTCTATGCGATCAGTAAAGTTTTTAGCTAGTAATTTTAAATTGGGAATCTGAAAATCTCCTATTTTTGCTTTAAAAGTAGGGATAGCCATTGAAACATCACTTGCACCTACTGTTATACCTAAAGCGGCTGAACCAGGTGACCCAATGGTTTTTTCATTAGGCCCGGAGTTACCTGCTGCAACTACTGTAACTAAGCCTGATAACATTGCGTTGTCTACTGCAACAGAAATTGGACTTAATGGATCATTTACCTCTGTTCCAAGTGACATATTAATTACATCCATCTCATCATGAATGGCCTTATCAATTGCTGCTATTATACCGTCAGTAGCTCCCGTTCCATATGGACCAAGTACCTTATAGGAATATAAATCTACATCTGGTGCAACTCCTTTAACCGCATAGTCTACTTTATTCTTCTTTTGAGCAGCAATAATACCTGCTACATGTGTACCATGCTCAGTATAATATGGACTTCCAGAATAATAATCTATTTCATCTTCTCCAGAGTTTTTCCAGTCATCATATGTAGTTTCCATAGGATCTGCATCATTATTAATAAAGTCCCAGCCTTTTACTTTATTTGGATCAATCGTTTTTGGGTCGACTCCATTCTGTGCTCGATAACCTTTATAGACTCCTGTTAAATCAGGATGATTGTAGTCAATACCTGTATCAAGGACACCTACTTTAATTCCTTGTCCCATGATATTTTCTGCATGCAGCTTGTCCACTCCGATTTGTGGAATGCTATCTGGCATCTTTAGCTGTGCACTTTCTTTTGTTTCTTTTGAAAGATCAAGCTTTATTTCTTTATCATCCCACACTCGTTTGACGACACCGGATTGAACAAGCTCTTTAACAGCAATACCAGGAATTGTCATAGCTACACCATTTATTGCATTTCGATATTCCTTTGTGATTTTTATATTACTCACATCATATTCAATTGTCTTTTTGATTTTCATAGACTGAACATATTTTGTAAAAGTATTATGATTCTCTTCAACTTTTTCATTCACATCATAAGTGTTAACTGATTTACCTTCAGACTTTTGTTTTAGTGCTGTAATTGCAGATGGGGCCTCTTTGAACTCGACAATGATTTTTATGGGCTCTTTAGTGTTTACGTTTATATCCGGTGAAATGATAAAACTTGGAGCAGCGTTTAATTGCATCAATACACTTCTTTGTTCGTCAGATAGATTCATTAGAATTTGGTCTGAATTTTTATTGTTTGTTAGCTCTGACTTTGCAAACACATTATACGGAACAGTAGATGATAATAACATTCCTGTTACAAATAATGTCCTTGTAATTTGAATAATAGATTTTTTCCTTCTCATATCGTACCTCCATATTTTCTATCATTTCAAAATGTGAAATAATAACTTTCTTTACCTACAAATAAAGTATAAATCTAATTGAATTTTCTGTTAATTGGAATAATAATTCGATAATAGCACCGTTTTTTCAACACTTCAGTGGGGAATTTGTGGAATAATCACGTTTTTTAGATTAAAAACTTGGGGTAATTTTTATTAAAAATAGATATTTATATTTTAATGT
>NZ_JBHJTJ010000052.1:0-23088 GCF_042267765.1 Gottfriedia sp. NPDC056225
AATTAGTGCTCCATATACATTAAAATTACTCATTTTTAACTCTCCTTTAACTTATATAAACCAATTATAATGATGATTGATTTAAATTCCAAAATAAGGAAATTAATCAATTGTATAAAAATTAAACGACAAATTACAACAACACATTTTTATTGTTAATTTTAGATTAACATCAAACTGTTATTTAACTATACTGCCATTTTGTTGAATAAAAAAACGAGCTGCGAATAACTCCTGAAATTCAACTAACGCATTATTTAGTTGTATAAGAACAATTAGTTAAATATTAGTTATAGATAAAAGTTCTTCTTGTGCAATCAGATAATCTTCACCTGATTCTTCATCCAAAACAAAGAAACGAATACTTCCATCATCTTCTTTAAGAGCGAGTGAAAGATCTATTACCAAACATTTGCAATATTGATTTTTAGAATCATTAAGTTCATAGCCTGACTTAAATTCAAAAATATACATTTGATTTTCTTCAATAATATATTCTTTATTTTCAATTGTTAGTTTCAATGTCATTTTCTCATTATTATGTACTCCTCTGCTGATTAAGAAGATTTGGGTCTTCATTGCTAAACTATTGAACTATCGCATGCTTTAGTTGTATAAGTTATTGAATCAAAATGTATTATTAAATTCGTTTTCCTTATGATTAAAATGTTTCTTATTTGTAAAGTGAACATATTCTAAACCAAAACAAGGAGAAACATCACCGTCTAAAACATCTGTTCCAGGGAAAATAAAATCTCTTAACTTATTCATATTTCTAATAAACTTAATCGAAGACAGATTTCCGCATTTAACTAAAGCAAGAGCCTCTAATTCCTTTAAGCAAGATAAATAATCTTCAAAAATAATTCTTTTACAATTCTCCATTCTTAGTTCTTTTAGCTTATTTGAAAAAGTATGTATATTTTTAATATCTTCAAGTTTACTTAAATAATGGAATTCAATTTTACTAAGATTTTCAAACTTTTCTATACCGTTTATTGAAGTTATATTACTCTTAACCAATTCAATTTCTGTCAAGTTTCTAAACAGAGGTAAATCTTTTAAATTTCTACTTTTAGGTTTATAATCCAAAATCACTAAACGTTCAAGATTTGTTAAATAACTCAATTTTTGAGGGTTTTGCTTTAAACTTAAAATCAATAATTTCAGCATACTTAGTCTGGAAAAGTTAATTGAATCCGCCAAATCGTGTGAAAGAATTAACTCTTTTAAATTTGCCATTTCATATAATCCTTTAAAATCATTTATTGGAGCATTAATAGTGATTGATTCTAAAGTAGGGCATTCTGTTAGAAAACTTACATTAGTTAAATCATATTGCATGTAATAAATAAAAATTGATTTCACACTATTTTCGTTTATATAGTTTATATATTCATCTAATCTGTTGCTTTCTATTGTTAAACCATCAACACCAAATTTTATTAAAGTATTTGACACATTATCACCTTTAGTCATTTTCTATATGAACTCTTAGTTACATTTTATCATCATTCTTATTGAACTAAACTGCCATTATGTTGAATAAGAAATTCAACAATCTACTTTAACATAACCAAATATAAAAGGATTAGCTTAATATGCCAATCCTTTCCTTCTTATCTATTTTCTGCTAACCATTGTTCAACCTTTTTCTTCATTTGTAAATCTAATTTATCAATGTTAACCTCATCATAACCTGCTTGTTTTACATACTTTCGTGGAAACATTCTTTTTAAAGATACCCCAGGGTCGCCTTCATCTGGCTCTTTATATTTTATAACTGAATAGGAGGAACCTTGTCGCTTCAATGTAATTAATGTGGGCAAGGAGTGACCACCCTGTTCCTCTGTTTTTGTTGACAAATTATAGGTGCCGAAAAGGGAATAAAAGTAGACTGTTAACTTATTATTGTTTTTTTTTGTTCCATATACTTTATGTACTTCAAATTTTTTATCGCTTGGCTCGTATATTCCTTTATATTGTTCAATAATGTAATCTGAAATGATTTGATCCATTTCTTTTGTTACATTTATGCTACCATCAGTAAGCACAGTTTTATTGCAGCCAGCTAATAGTATTGGAATAAATAAGACTACTATAAAACTTAATTTTAGTTTTTTCATCTTCATCCCCTTTCTCATGAATTTTAATAGATTAACTGTTTCCCCTTTTCTTTCATTAAATTCTCTTAATATTTAATATGTTGTCTACTCGATACATATGAGAGTTAAATTCGAACCTACTTTTTAATGGGATTCATTCAACCTTATTGAAGATGAAATAGACTAGTAAAAACTAGAATGCTGAATAGTTTTTCGTTTCAGATCAGTCATCATTTCATTTTTTTATATTCAGGAGTATTCATTAATTTTGCGAAAAACTCGTTTTTACAATCCCTATAATCTTCCATACCTTTCCCTTCGAACCTTCTTTTTAAATGATCATACTCGATTTTATACTCTTCATTTAATAATAAAAGATCTCGTAATTTCCAAAAGAAATCAAATTCAGAATCAATAATTGTTAGTTGTACACCTAAAGGTGGGTCAAGTGAATCATTTTTAAATGCTCTAAATGAATGAGTTTTAATGCTACCTTCATTTAGTTCAAATAATGTTGAAAGTAATTTTACAGCTTTTGAGAATTCCTCAGGAAAAACTCGTACTTGTATATCTAAATCGCCCTTTTGTAAGACTGTTGGGAATGGCCGTACTTCCAATGTGCTGAAGATCAGCTCCTGGTAGAAGCGCTATTATTATTTTTTTATGAATGACGAAAGATTTCTCTGCTTTTTCAAAAATCAATCGATTACTTGAAAAATTAACTCGTTCCATTTAACCCTCCTAGTACTTTTCTTATTTTTGTATGTAACATCTTTTTAATTTGGCAATAAATTCTAATTTTTCTTACAATAATTTCCAATGTAGTTTAAACTAGATGTAAATAGATTTTAAACATGAAAGGATGATGAATAAGTTTTACAGAGGAATTATGAGGATAAAGGAGTGAGATTACGATTAAATGAGTATTCGTTATTATCTATGGAAAAAATTTTACCAATTACTATTTACGATCATTTTGATAGGAATCATAGTAGCGTTTTCAGTTAGTTTACATACGACAAAAACTGAACTATTCCATACGGTTTTAAAACAACTTAGTACGTTTGGTCACAGCTTACTTCATTTAAATGAAATAACAATCAAAGTAGGGCCCTTCTCAAAAATAACACCTTTATGGGGCTATTTAAAAGAGCCATTTATCTATTCGTTTATTATTCTATCATCATCTTTTATTTGTACAATCACATTAGGAATCTTCTTTTCCTATGTAACTTATCAGTTATCTCCTAAAATACGAAAAGTCGTCAAAGAATGTTTATTTCTCTTACAAAGTATCCCAGATGTTATGTTTATTTTCGCAGTTCAATTATTCATTATATGGCTCTATAAAAAAACAAATATTCTCATCGTCGATCCCGTCGCAGGACTTGAGAAAGTATATGTACTTCCAATCTTAGTCGTGTCTATACTGCCTGGGATCATGTTATTCCAAATGAGTTTTATCGCGATAGAAGAAGAAAGTAAAAAAACATATGTCGAATTTGCAAAAGCAAAAGGTTTATCCAATGGATGGATCTTACTAAGGCATATTCTACGAAACGTTGTAGTAACACTATTTTCGCATTCGCACTACTTATTTTGGCTGCTCGTTTCAAATCTATTAGTTGTTGAATCATTATTTAATATTCATGGTTTTTTTCAATTACTTTATACAGCGTTGAAAACACCTAACGCATTTTACATCTGTTTGCTCGCTTTATTTATTCCATTCTTCTTCATAGAAATGATATTTAATTTAGTCGCGATCAAACTGACAGGAAAGGAGCAATCCGAATGAAAAAAGGTTGGACGAGACTACCTTTCATCTTCTCATTACTTTTTCTAACTAGTTTAGTTGCCGTAAGTTTCCTTTATACATATGTTTTAAAAGATCACATAAAAACTCCACCAACGTTTTTATATGATGGAAATGGAAAAATCATGAAAATGCGACCATTCCCACCAAGTTTTGATTTTCCTTTCGGGGTCGATCGTTTAGGAAATAACCTTTTTTGGCTAGTCATTGATGGTGCTAAATATACCATTTTAATCGGTTTGAGTGTGAGTTTATTGCGCGTTGGATTAAGTGCTTTCATTGGGATTATTTATGGGATTTATTTACAAAAAATGAGAACTCTATTTACAACTTTTGAGCGAGCATTCCGATTTATCCCAGCTATCCTCCTCGTCATGTTGTTTTTTGATGTGAATCTATTTAGTGATGCTACAAAAGGCTTTTCCTATATTGTTTCAATCATTTTTTGGCTAACAATTGTTTCATTACCTTCTCTCGTTCATGCTATTGGCAATGATGTGAGCCATTTTAGCAACGAAGATTTTATTACAGCATCTAGAGCAATTGGTGCAACAAAGTTTAGGATTATACGAAAACATGTAATGCCATTTCTACGTTCTAGAATCCTACTAATGATCGTTCAGCAAATGATTAGTGTCTTATTATTACTTATTCACCTAGGTGTTTTTCGAATTTTTGTCGGTGGTAGCACAACAATCCAACTAGACACTGTAAACAGCATCACATTCCCGAATTCAAACGAATGGTCTTCCTTAATCGGAGTATCCTACAAAGAGCTAATGCTCGATCAGTGGATTGTCTTTGGACCGAGCATCGCTTTTATTCTTACATTAATAGCTTTTAATGTAATGAAGAGGATGTTAGAGGGTACTCAAGAAGAAATAGCCATTCCAAAAAATGAGAAAATGTCATCAAAAGAACTTAATCAGATAAAGAAGTCTGACTTTGCCTTTAAAGAAGCTGTGGTAACAAATATAGACTGATTGAAAATATTTTCTTCTTCTAAGGACAAGATTACTAAATCATCAATACCAAAAATTGGCGATTAAATATTACAACTTAATCAAAGTGCAATGGGCTAATGATTCTAATCATTAGTCCATTTTGTATTTTATATACTTTTTGCGCTGATACTAAGCTTTACCTATTAATAATGTACAAGGAGAATTATATTATGAAAAATTTATTAACTGTAATCTTAACAGTATTAACCATTCTACCTTTAAGCTCGAATGCGATGGCAGCTGTTATGGATGGTAAACAAAATAAAAAAGAGTATACCGCTTCTGAGTACTCAAATTATAAATTCAAAAATCCGGATGCAGAAGCAAAAGCAGCAAGTGATTGTTTTTTTTACAAAGTGAGTTGGAAAATGCAAGATATAATCAGAAGGTTCGATAGTGGAGAATTAAATGAAAATGAGGTTGCTAAATTAATCAGTAGTGAGATTTCACCATTGATTCCAAATAAGGAATATGAGGTAGCTCTTGAATTGAGTGAGCAGAAGGCGCGTACAGGTCGATGAATTTTTTTGACTTAGCCTTAGTTTAATAATTAATAGATTAGTGGAATAAAAAAAGCCTATCTTATAAAATGGATAGGCTTGCATTATTATTGGCACTGTCGAACAACACAATTAATTACTTTTTAATTAATATGATTTTTATATCATTTCCAACTTCAAGCGTACAGTCACGGCGATCCTTAACTGGAGCAAAAATCATAACATATTCGTCATCTTCTCCAGCCACCTCACCTTTACTAAAAATCGGAACAACTTTTTCCCCAGCCGATTTTAAGAAAATTCCTGATTTTTTATTATTTACTGTATACCCTAGTTCTTTATCGAATTTTCTAGAATTAAGGAATTGTTCTTCCAATTTACTCATTACTGTATATCGCATTCCACTTTCATCAGTAAATACTTTCGTATCTGAGCCGGCAACGACTACCCTTGTTTCCAGTGCCGAAAACTCAACCTTTTTAATTTTGTATTCTATGTTTTTGTAGGCAAAATTTTTGTTTATTTCAATTGTTTCTCGATTAGAAATGGCAGAATTAGCTAGTTTGAAATCAAGATTCCAAATTGCTGGTACCATACTGTCCTGTTTATCACCATATATTGTTAAATTTTCAATTTCTAAATGAATGTCTTGTCCTTTGTACTTTTTAATTGACTCAAAAGACAATGCTTCCACTACTTTATTTTCTTTACGGTCGTAATATCTACTACCCCATCCTACGTTATGCAATTTCATCTTTTTATTGTTACCAACCGTTAAGTTGATCGAACTATCACCTTCAAAAATATCAATATAATAATTTTTTAAATCCTTCGTTTTACTATGGTAAGTCAATAAGAGTTTTGTCTCTTTATCATCAGTCATAATTCCTTCAAAGTGTACACTTATATCATTTGTAGCATCAAAATATGTTTGATTAATCGCTTGATGTTGACCTAATTTAATTGCAGCTCTAACACCTGAATCATCAATATGTTCGCTTGAAAAAATTTTATCATACATTTGTTGAATCGATGCTAACACTGGTGTAAATCTTAACGATAGTAGACAAATCACGCAAACCGCTGCAACTACAAGTAATCTTCTGTTTAATCCTCCACTTTTGTATAAAACTCTTTCATTTATCAGCGTTGATTCTTGACTTATATGTACTTGTTCAACTGTTACAAGTTTATCCTTAATTTTATCCCATACATCAGGAACCTGTTTTTCAATTCCACTGTGCAAGTGCATTAACGTTTTATCTTTCTCCATCGTATCCCTCCTTACTTTAAACATTTTTTCAACATTTTTAATGCCTTACTGTACTTCCAAAGAACCGTACCAAGTGGCATTTCAAGAATAATGGCTATTTCTTTATGTTTCATACCTGAAAAATCTTTCATAATAACAATCTGTCTTTCTTCAAAATCAAGCAATTCTATGTATTTGGTTAACACTATTTTGTCTAGTGGATCTTCAGAAAGAATTTTTGCTCGCTCGAAAAAAACATCATCAAATCCTGTTATTTCTCGCTTCTTTTTTCGATAAAGATCTAAAGCTGTATTTCGAGAAACACTAATCAGCCAAGCTTTAATATTTGAAATCTTATTTTGCTTAAGCTGGTGAAATAATTTTATAAAAACTTCTTGCAATACATCTTCCGATAATTCAAAGTCTCTCAATATAGATAGCGCCATTGCAAATACATGCTTCTTATGTTCATTAAATAATTGTTTAAATTCATCTAAGTCATCAATTAGAATTTCTCTTTGTTGTGAACTCGTTTGTCCCATTTTATACCTCCTTTTACTTAATAGACGTTTCAAATATCCAGTTTATTGGTAATAAATTTATTTTTTATATAATTAGTTCATACTGCCTTTTTAAATAAACTTAAATACATAAAAAAAAGAGCCATCAATAGGACTCTTAGGCACAATTTTAATAAAACTATAACTAAAATTCTATTTAATTAATGGAAACTCCTGCCTTACACTAAACCACTAAATATAAAAAGGTGTTACATTAAAACTTCTAACCGTTATAATACCAATACCCTTAATGGTATCTAAACCAAACAAACCATCCTTTTTTCTTATCTTTTGCTAAAAAAATTTCCTTGTTACTATCGAAAATATTTAGGCCATAAAAATAGTTTGGATACAGAGCATTGTATGCCAGATAGAATTCATTTCAATTTCAGATAACTGATTAATTGAACTGTAACGATTAAATAACTCTCCAACAAACGTAATCCAATTTTGTCTTAATCCATGATTAGAAAAAACTTCATTTAAAATGCTTGTTGCACAATAACATACATCAAAAATCCTTTTCCGTTCATTTTGATTAACTTAAGCATGCGTTCAATAAATAAGTCATTTGTATTGCCACTTTAATGATCTTCCTACTAACTCTTTAATAAATTTTTCTTTACCTAATTGATAACTTTCGTGTTAGAAAGAAATAATAAAGCATTAAAAGAACTCGTAAATACCAACAAAATATTGATATTCCTCATCACTAATCAATCCATTTCCATAACCTTCAAAGAAGATTGTGACTTCAGCTTTATTCTCAAAAATATTTGGATTAGGACGTATTGCTAATGAAACATCATACCTTGGGTCTCCGTAGGCCCCTCCGCCCCAATCAATAATACCTGTGATTTCTCCATTCTTGACTAATACATTATCAATCGTAAAATCTCCATGAATTAACGTCTGATTAACTGTCCTTGGCTTATTTTCTTTTAATCTATTTAACAGCTTAAAAGTGCCATCTACTTTGTAATTTTTCAAATTATATTCGGCTTGAATTAACTGATCATCTAGCCACAATTTATTATTTATTAATGAATTTGGGCAAATTGTGGAATGGATTTTTGATAAAGTTTTACCAAAATTATAGATTGCTTCGTATCTTTTTATTTGTGTATTCTCGATAGATAAATAGCTTCTTAATGTTTCACCTCCAATATACTCCATTATTGTCCATAAATAATTTTCATTTTTATCTTCTATATATTTGTATACTTTTGGAATGGACAACTCAGTATGAGATAACTGATTTAGTACTTGTACTTCTTTTGTCAGTAAAGAGGAATACTGTACTCCTTTTGTTCTTTTTAGTACGTAGTATCCCTCAGTTGTTTTTATAATACCGACGTTTGATGTGTGACCTTGTCGTGGAAATTCTATTTCAATAATATCTCCAACAATATTTCTAATGCCATTTGGAATTTCTTTTAATCTAATTGGTTCCACAAGAAAATCTCCTATTAAAGTTTTTACTTTTAAATAGATTCTTTACTTTTTTATAAATTCCTTGTTCAATTAACATACTAATGTGATTATGTTAGATGTTTTCAAAATAAATATTTTACCTTAATCACTTTCTTTAAAAAGACACATAGAAAGGGTGCTCTTCTTCATTCAATATTTTTAAAATTCGTTCTTTAAAATTTGACCATGTTATTAAACTCATTGCCTCTTCAATTGAAAAGAAACCTACATCTAAACTTTCACTACTAGTTTGCAATTCTCCACCTATAGATTTTCCTAGCCAACATGTAGCACAAACACTAGAGTTTAAGTTATGATAAATTCCACAAAACTTGATTAGTTCAATATCGATCCCAGTTTCTTCTTTTACTTCTCTAATAATCCCATCAGAAATCGTCTCACCAATTTCAATTACTCCTCCAGGAAACTCCCATCCCCTGCAAGGGCCTCTAATAAGTAAGATTTTGCCTTCTTCATTTAATACAACAGCACCAGCGGATAAAGAATGTTTTCGATTTGAAATGATCAGCACCTCATTTTTTAAAAATAGAAATATTTATCCTTAAAAAATTCCACCTGATGATCTTACTAATCTAATAGTTTCCTACGAAACTTGAAATAAAGTTGAACTTTTATAAGTACAACTTCTACCTAAAATAAAAAATGACCCTATTAATAAAGGGTCATTACTATTTATATAGTACAAATTTGTTCTAATACTTTAAAATATTCACCATTATTCCGCCAGGCAAATAAAGCGTTATTTAAGTTAAAAGGATTGTCACCTGACCAGAAATGAAGTCCTAGATCAACTAAATAATTTGTCCCCTCGCCATCGTTTAAAGAATAAACTATTTTTGAATTTTCTTTTTTAAAATACCAATCAAAAGGACCATTTAAGTGCTCAGAAAAATCGATACGATTAAAAATTTTAGGAATAGCAGCTACATAGCAAGCCCTTAAATAATCTTGATGTTCATTCTTAAAATAGTTCATCAAAATACCATAATTTTTTTCATGTTCAAGGCTAATAAAATACATCCAACCCACCTCTATTTTTAATGATAGCTGCTTTAATTAAAATAATATATGTAATTAAAAGCGTTTTCATGATTTAAGTCTATTTATTAATTTTTGAAGTTGGAATGACTTAAATTAAGAGGCTAATATGTTGTTGAATTCTTTAAATCTAGTGTTTGAATGTATGGTTCATTTACTTTTATTAATTAATTAAGTAACTTTCGTATATGCTCAATTTCTACCATCGAAAGTGTTTTATTCCCATATCGTACTTTCTCGTAAAGCGGAACAAAATCTTGTTTTTTATCAATCCGTTCAAACCATTGTTGTATTGTTTCGTATGTGCGTCTTTGCTGTATTTTAGGTAATTGTTTTTCCCATTGTATTAACAACACCCTTATTTCCTCTGTCGGTATATGAATTTTTTCATTGATAGGTTCGTTATATTTATTAGGTTTCGTATCCTTTGTTGATTGCAAGGAAACACCTAATGAAATTTCTTGCAACCTCCTATTCTCTCTTTTCTTTAAAAAAACGAAAGCAATAACAGCTAGAGTTACATACATAGTTCCTCCACTTAAAAGGTATATATTATACTATTCAATAATTTACATAAATTTCCTTTATTCATATAAAACTCGTTTTTAGTCAAAAAAAAAGACTACCGAAGCAGCCCATTGGTGTTTACTTATACAATGATTAATTTAAACTTTAATTTGATCTACTAGTATGAACTTTATTTACTTAACTAATTTCCCTAGCAATAATTCCTTTAGTTCATCTACATTTTTTACAATATTTGTTGAGTTAGCTTTATTCAGTTCTTCAACTGATCCATATCCATAAGTAACTCCTATCGAATCAATACCAGTATTATTTGCTCCTATAATATCGTGTTTTCTGTCACCAATCATAATAAAATTATCCAAATCGAACTCGTCGTATTGATCAATTATGTATTGGATAATTTCAGTTTTTGATGATCTAGTTCCGTCAAGATTACTTCCAACAATAAAGTCAAAATACTGATCAATCTTAAAGTAGTTTAGTATTTTTTCAGAAAAAACTGTTGGTTTAGATGTTGCGACAACTAAAATATATTGATGGTCTTTTAGGGATTTTAATAACGAAGAAATATTTGAGTATAATTCATTCTCAAACATCCCTTTCTCCGTGAATCTCTCTCTATAAAACTCGATTGCTTTTTGAATCTTTGGTTGATCAAAATTGTAATATTCGGCAAACGATTCTTGTAAAGGTGGTCCTATAAAGCATTCAAGCTTATCAAGATCAGGTTCAATTATTTCCATTTTCTCTAATGCATATTGAACTGATTTCGTAATACCTACTTTTGGATCTGAAAGTGTTCCATCTAAATCAAATAATATTATCTTGTATTTGTCCATAATAACCTGTCCTTCCTATTAGAACTCTACTAATATTACCATAATAATTTTTGGAAAACTTTAATTCTAATAGATTATTTCACATCTTATTTTCTACATAAATAGAACCCTACATCCTTAGGATCACGCCATACTCTTCCATTACTTGCTAATCTATTCTCAACTTCAACTTTCAACCATTTTTTCATATCAGTGTATAAGCCAGTATCTTGTGGTATATTTAATGACGGAAACATGCTGACTACATAATTCATGATTGGCTCTGGTTGTTCAAAAATTAATGAATTAGAAATCACTGTTTCGTCTACTCGATCAAAAGTTGAGTATAACAGTTCTTTTGCATTCTCTATACAAAATGGAGCAGTAGGCGAAACTCTTTCAGGGAAACCAAATTCAAATAGCATGTCATTACAAAGCTCCCTAATTTTTGGTAATGAATCACGAGAATTTGTAGTAGTAATTAGTCCTCCGTTTGGTTTAATAACTCGTTTAAAACCTTCTATTGTTTCTTGAAGATTTGGGACATGATAAAGCATATGTCTTGCTACTAGCCAATCATATGAATTTCCTAAAAAAGGAAGTTTTCTTGCATCACCAATAATCCATTCAATAGTTAAATTCTTTTTTTTAGAGTTCTTAGTTGCTTCTTCAATCATTTTTGATGACTGATCAAGTCCGGTAAGTACTCCTCTATGACCTTTTGTTTGTAGTAGCGAAAGGAATGCCCCAGTCGCACATCCAATGTCTAGTATCTTTTCATCTTTTGTTAAATTTAATAGCTTAATAACCCATTCATCTAAATCGACCCGTTTTTCTTCGTACAATATATGTGTATCAATTCGTACTTGCAAATGTGTACTAGCTTCATATTGACGTTTCACATCATTCATTTTTTGTGATGCCACTTTTGCACAAAAATTTTGAATCGCATGGGTTAGGAATTCTGTTTTGTTTATTCCTTCGTATATTAAAGCATCTTCAAATTTTTCTAAAATTGTTTCATTGATTCTAAAGTGAATACTCTTACTTTTGATGTTTTTCCCCTCCCAATCATTACTAATAAGAACATAGCACTCTATAAAATTTTCGGTAAGCATTTGTGTACACAAACCGGATTAAAAAATAACTTATTTTTACTCAGAATATTAATTTACATGATTAAAAAAGCCAGCAAATGAATGCTAACCTCTTCTCAAATATAGAACTTACCCATACTTTAGCTACTTAAAATACCATTCGTTTTAGGAAAAACAGTTTTTAATTGAATTAAATCATCAATTACCAAATCTGCTTGTTTGAGTTCATCTTCCTGTGAAAAATCAAACCTACATCCAATCGCCATTAAATTATTATCCTTAGCTGCATTTATGTCAGATAATCGATCTCCTATTACAGCTCCGTCTATAATCTCAAACTTTTTAAGGATGGTTTTAACTAATTCGCTCTTATTTAGCGATTGAATTTGCTGAATACTAAACGTTTCTGTAACCCAATTATCTAACTGATAATACTTAACAATTGCACTTAAATAGTTTGTTAAACCATTACTCGCTATGTAAATTGAATAATTATTTTCTTTTAAATAAGCAAAAATCTCTTTTACATTAGGATATAAAGCTCCATTCCCATTATTAATATTATCAATTAATCTTTCCTGGAAAAAAGCATCTGTTTTTTCTCGTACTTCCATAGAATACTCAGGTAATAAAGCCTCCCAAACTTTTGGTAAAGGTACGCCCATTATTTGACGATACTTTTCTATAGGTGTTACTGAGTTCCATAAATTTAGTGATCTTAAGTGATTAAATGTATCTTCAAGTGATAGCTCTAAAATTTGATCAGTTTGAAATAATGTTCCATCCATATCAAATATAAGTGCCTGTTGCAATGCGATCATCTCCATTTGAAATCTGATTAGTTTTTTCTTAAGTTAGTCTATTAAAATAATTCATATGTGATTAATTTATATAAATTTAAATGCAGATTCCATATTAAACTAGGCTACAGATAAGCAATTTTTTGTTCAATCAGTTTCAAATTACTTTTCAACTGAAGCATAGTTTTACTTCCATATTCTTTTCACTTCAATTAATGATTCACCTTCAAAAGTTAGTCGATAGATATCTGGCATTGCAAGGTTATTCCAAAATTCAAAGCCATATTTCTGATCAAAATAATTCATAATTAGGACCATAATATTACCATGTGTTCCTATTACAACATTTTTCCTCTCGTAATCTTTTAAAATCTTCTTCGTAGCCTCAATTCCTCTTTTCTGTGCATTAACGTTTGATTCTCCACCCTCCCAAGATAAATTAAAGTCCTTCCATACTTGAGTTATGACATAGTTAAAGTCCTCAACAGGCTTTTTTGAGAGTTCACGTTCTTTAAAATTCGCTTCAATTACAATTTCTTTTTTTAACGATTTGGCAACCGCTTCGACAGTTTGAATAGCCCGTTTATATGGGCTTGAAACAACAAAGTCAATTTTTTCTTTTAAGAGTAGATCTGCTACTATTAGTGCGTCAGAAAAACCTCTCTTTGATAATGGACGCCCCAATTCATCAGGAGTATACGTAGAATGTGCATGTCTTACAAAGTATAAGTTAGTTAACATAGAACTCTCCTTATTAATCTATTAGTTTAATATTATCTATGCATGAGTTGTTATTGGAAATAAAAAGTGTTTAGGCAACTGATTTAACATCGGTCGTATAAATAAAGTATCTTCACTTATTTTTATATATTCGGCTTTAACAGTATTAAATTGACCATATTTTATTATTTCAAAGTCGATATCAACTCTTCGTTTCTAACCTCTAAACAATATACTTCAAATACTTTAGTTCTACCGCCATATTTTTCATACCAATTTTGAACTCGTTGTACATGTTCTTGATCGCCTCTAACATTTGCTTCAATTTCTTGATACTTTTCATAGCTGTCATACTCCCAAATAGCGAATATTTCTGTAGTTGTTGCATCATGAGAAGTCATCCATCTACCTGTCAATCTTGCACCATGCTTAAGTTGATTAGGTAAATTCGTTTCATTAAAATGTTCATTAAACGCTTCTACAAATTCATTTTTTACGATGTAATATTTCCTTCTATAAAACATAGAATCTCTCCTTTTAAATTAGTAGTAAAATAGGAGTCGATTATTGTTTATCGACTCCTATTTAAACAATCATATAAATTAGTTGTGTTTTAGGAACTTATATCCACTTTGCAAACCATGCAACATAGTAAGCAGCAGGAATAAATAAAATTTGAGAAAAAAGTGTCCCTATAAATTTAGAACTAATCATAGTTAACGAATAACTTTTCAAATAAATATAATCACTTTGTTTTTTCATAACTCGATCTGCTAAAACAGAAGCTTTAGGGTCAATAAATAATGTTAATAAAATTGTAGATATACCATTAACAATTCCAGATGACATTAATGCAGCCTGAGCAAGATCTTTCGGTACTAACATTGATGCATAGATTGAAGAAAGTACAGATATTGTGTATATAGATGTGATAATAACATTTATAACAAACAGACGTTTTGGAATCGTTCTTAATGTTATACCTTTTAAATAGGATAAACTTGGAACTCTAAAACACTTAATAATCTTAGTAAATCCATTACGATTAAACTGGCTAATAAACAGCCCTACAACGGAACCACGTTGATTAGATAATTGAATAATTGCCCTTGAAAATATATTTACAAAAGTAGGGAATAAAAGTATACCAACTAGTACTCCCATTGTTGTTACCCCAATTAAAATCCTATACTGTTCCTCTAAATAATCTAATTTGTTTGTATCTGGTGCTTGCGCAATAAGTTTGGCCGTTAAAGGTTGCTGAATCATTGTAGAAAACCTTGAAACAATTACTAAAGTACTAAATAAAGATAATGCAGTTGCAATTAATTTTACTCGTGCACCAGATATTCTAGTCGAATAAGCTAAAGTTTCTATCATTGTCACAATAAATATAAATACAGATATAATGATCACTTTTCCTGTAATTATTTCCATAATAATTCCTCAGTCTTTCTTAAACTCGAATAATTCATAAATAGTAGTATTTAAGTTATTTTTTACTACTGTAAGCTAATTTATTTAATTCAATAGATTAACATTGAATCCTCCTTATTCAATAATTCAACTGCAAAAGTAGTCGTTTAGTCTTCAAGAAATTAAACTTCATTTTTTCTGTAAATCATTAAATGACCACCAGAAGCCTCAACCCAATTCCAATTATTAAGAACATCCTCTAATGGGAGACATTGGTATGGATTAAACATCGTTTGCCCTTGTTTATTAAGTACTAAGCCATTACTCAATACGAAACACGAATGGAGAGTATTGTGATCCTTTTCCCAAATCAATATGTCATTTGATTGGATTGAATCTGTTTCAATTCTCACATAATCTTTATTTTTCAGTTCTTTATAGAATTCAGTTGGAAGTACCCATTTATTTAAATAAGATGTTATTTTATCTTCATCCTTCTGCAATGCTATTAACACAGCACCAAAGCAGTTCGGTCCATTTCTACTTCCAAATGTATTAAGTAAGGAAGCAACTGTTGGATATTCACACTTTAAGGTATTTAAAAAACTTTCATCTGAAATCGAATCCATGTCTACAAACATATTTGCTACATAAAGTAATATATTCGTTCTTATTTCATTGGGAAAAGTGTTCCATAAAAACCTTTGCAATGTAATCATTTTCATCCCATCAATATTAATCGAAAAAGTATCGAGTGCATTTTGTACCTCAACTGGAATGTCCCCTATTCCTTTTCTTAACTCATCTAACTCAAATATGTAACCCCTATTTAGGCGTATTTGTTCCCTCAAGACTAATTTTTGTATCTCTTCCTCCCAACTTAGAAATTCCTCATTAGATACAATAGCTATATAACGAGCCTTTGCAGAAATATTCCACGGCAAGTAAGAGGTTTTTAAATCTAATGACAAATCAACTGTCTCACGCTCATTCACTAAAACAAAGTTTGGTCGATCCTCAAAATAAAAGTAATCAACATCGGGGACAAATTTTTGATCCAATTCTTTTAATACTTCATTAGTAATTTTATTATGTTTTACTTTATACATTATTTTTCTCCAAAGCACTCCAAATTTCATTATTTATATATATTAATATTCTATAAAATGGTAATGATTTCCTTTATAACTACTTTAATATAGTAAAAATGAGCCATCATGGCTCCTATGAGATAACAAATAGATCTATTAATTCATCAATAATAATATACACATTACCATTAAAGCTAAAGGAGCAATAATGCAATAATACTGTTATACACCACTTAATTTACCTTATTAAATTTAAGCTTAAAAATTTGTTCCAAAGTTATTACTTAACAATCTTATAAATCCCATAAAAACAGTACTCCCTGTCATGATGAAAAGATTTCTTCTAACATTTCCTTTTTCCTGTAAGGCTAGTAAAAAAAGCATGATTCCTAATATGAAAAATGTATATGGTATCAGGATCCAAAATCTGTTAGTAAAAAAACCGTAAACTTGCAAAATGATTGCAGTTAAAAGAGATATTAAACTGAACTTTTTAAGCAAATCCTTACCTCCTAATCTATTAAGCGAAACGTACATTAATTTTTCAAGAAATTTAATTTCAATTATTATTTTACCTACATGATCTTATAAAAGTTCTTTCTTACCCTCCAAAACACTCTATTATTCTGAGAATCTTTCAATAAAATAAACTAAACCTTTATTACATTAGAAAATAACACGAGCAAAGATATAACCTTTCCTATCATAAGTGTTAATCTACATTACTTTTTTGATCATTTAGATAACACCCTCGCAATAGTAATAAGAATACCCATGATTAAACTAAAAACTAATATTTGAATAAAAAAATACATTCTCTATTTCTATTAAATAGTTTTTAATGAATAACTCACTAGATATTATATCTAAAATTGATGTGTTTCTAAGTTTGCGGAAATGTATCATCTCTAATTTAATTGGTTTCGTGTAATATTTTTTGATTCGAATTAATAAAAAAAATCGACTACGCAGCCGATCGAGTTGTTCAATTAATTTAATTTAATTAAAAAAACTGCATCTAAGCAGTTCTTGAATTTAAATATGTGGAGTAGTTAGTTACTTAAAGAAGTTTCTATTGTTCCTTATATCCAAGCATTTTCTTTAACATTTTAGCTTCCGATTGATCAATTTTTCGATAATCTCCCATATCTATAATCGCACCATCATCAGTAAACCATATTCGTATTTCCATCAAACGAATCCCTTGTTTAGGACTATTGATAAACAAGTGTACATCTGATTTTCCTAGGTCTTTTTTATTAACGTTAATTTGCTTAGCAAAGGTTAGCATTTGTTGGATAAAATCAATTTTGTCTTGATTATTTACATCATTAATAACATTACGTATTTCGATCACACCTTGTTGCCCTGTTTCTTCATATCCCACTTGTATCTCTCTGGTTGGTTTGTTATACAGTAATTTCCCGCAAATAAATCCACCACTAAAAACAATGGTGATTAATAGTAAAAACCCACCAAACTTTATAAATTTATTCAAATAAATGACCACCTCTCAGTCTCACTATAAGAATACTAACTTTATAAAATTTATTTTATTTTTTCTTAGGTAGAATTTTAATTCAAAAAACGCTGATTTATATTTTAAAGTCACATTAACTAACGGTTTTTGCTTATTATTTTTTTGTGGCCTGCCAGTTAGTATTATACGAACCATTCCTCGATATTAAATTCAAGTATTATTAAACTATTCCATTACATTAATTCAAGAAGAAATCTACTAAACTCAACAAAGCTATAAAAAAATGAATAAATGTTCTTCTTATGAATTACTTGTGACGAGTATTTACTAGGAAATAAATATTTCATGCAGTTATACAGTTAGTTGAGAAAACCCTATATTCGCAACAAAAAAATACTTTTGTTAACAAATGTTATCAAAGGTATTCTATTTCAATCGTAAAAGGCGCGTTGCGACGGATAGGATTATTTGGTGATAAGTTTTGCATTTCTGAGTCTAGCATCCGTTTATAATATATTTTACGTATAAATCTTTTCAAGTGAATATTGATTTCTATAGGATCTGCATTACCCTTTTCAATTTCATCCACCAAGGTTAAAACATTAGACAGCTTTTCTGTATTTGACGCAGAAAGAGTATTTGCGAGTCTAACTGTCAGTTTCTCACGTTCTGCTTTTAATAATTCAATGGAATCGTTTATTGTCCTCTTTTTACTTGCTATTTCATTAACCGTAAATACTCCACTTATGGCTAATTCAATTAACTTATTAAATTGTTTTGTTTGTTCTTCTATTTTCCCATTTAAATGGACTAATTGTTCTTCTAAATTGGTTGTTAAATCAGTTGTATCATTATTTAGTAGGCGTTCAATTTCTAATTCAATTTCATCTCTTAACTTCCCTACTTCTTGCATTACTAACTCTTCAACATAAATAGCATTTATACCAATATTCGGGCATTTTGTACCATCTTCCATTAAGTACTCGCACCCTTTAATGTAATAACTTGCATTTCGATTGTTTTTACAAATAACTAGCTTTCTACCACAGTTATAGCAAAAACATAAATCTTTTAATTTGGTAACACCTGTAACTGAGCTAGGTCTTTCTCTAATAATATTTGCCGATTCTGCCCTTGCATCACGTATTCCATTAGCTTTTTCCCAATCTGCTGCAGTAACAATTTTGGGATGTGCATTTTCCACCTCTATTGTATTAACGTTAACATAAACATACTTACCATTTTGTTTAACTCGCTTACGATCATTAAACACAACCGTCCCCTTATAAGCTGGATTACGAATGATCCGTTTAATACTAGGTAAGTTAAACGCTTTACCTGTTGCACTTTTATATCCTTCTTCATTCAGAATGTCTCGTATACGATAACTCCCTAATCCTTCATTTTGCAGCTTAAATATGTAACGAATAATTTCTGCACTTTTCTCATTTATTTCTAACCGTTTCGTATTTTTATTTCGTTTATATCCAAATGGTACAGTACCACTAACGTGCATACCTTGTTTAACCATTGATAATTTATTATTTTTACTGCGAGCACCTATTAAAGAGTGTTCTTGTGAAGCAATTAAACTTCCAAAACGGTACATTAATACGTCAGATTGACTATTCGCCAAGTCGTAAATTCGTTCTCTAGTAATGATCGGCTTATTATAATCTACACATGTCTGCAAAACTTTTTCACTAATTAGTCCATTACGGCTTAAACGGCTTAATTCTACTACCAATATACCATCGTATAACTCGATCTCGTTTAACATGCGTTGTAGTTGGGGGCGTTCACTTAACTCAGATTTACCACCGCTTAATACTTCTTGGTATAGTTCGAATTCCCATCCACATTCCTTAGCAAATTCCGTTAGAATGGTTCTATGGTTAAATAATGTGTCGGCATTTTCACCTTTCTTTTCTTGGGATATTCTTAAGTAAATGGCAACATGATTTATACTGTTATTTATCTTACTTTTTTCTATGATACTCAATAATAATCCCCCCTAGTTATTATTACTGTTAAAATCGTTCAAAAATTAATATAAAAATAAAAAATATTGGATTAAATAGTTCTGCATAAAAAAAATGCAGTAGGTACTGCATAACCAGAAGTATGACCTCTCAAACCTTCAATGATCTCTAATCCTTTAGCTACTGGTGCTCTAAAATGACCAATTCCTTCTGATAAATCACATTGATAAATATAATATGGTCTGACTCTGATTTTTACTAAATCATGCATTAACTTTTTCATAATTGGTACACTGTCATTAATTCCAGTTAATATAACAGACTGGTTTCCTACTGGAACACCAGCATTTGCAAGCATTTCACATGCTTTTTTAGCTTCTTCGGTAACTTCAATACTTGTATTAAAATGCGTGTTTAACCATACTGGATGGTATTTTTTTAAAATTTCGCAAAGGTTTTCTGTAATCCGTTGAGGAAATACTACTGGTGCTCTTGTGCCAATTCTAATAATTTCTACATGATCAATTGCTCTTAAATTTTTTAAAATATATTCTAAAATATTGTCATTAATTAATAATCCATCTCCACCAGATATAAGTACGTCTCTAATTTCTTCTGTATCGCGAATATAGGCAATTGCTTCGTCTAATTGTTTTTTTGGTACGCCCATTCCAATTTGGCCTGAAAAACGACGTCTTGTACAGTAGCGACAATACATTGAACATTGATTTGTCACTAAAAAAAGTACTCTGTCTGGGTATCGATGTGTTAAACCTGATACTGGACTATCGTCATCTTCCCCGAGCGGGTCTTCCGAATCGTATTTTGTTTTATTTAGTTCTTTACTAATTGGTACAGATTGCATTCGAATAGGACACCGTGGATCAGTAGGATTCATTAATGAAGCATAATATGGAGTGATATTTAAAGGAATGGTTTTTGTGGATATTCTAACTCCTTCTTCTTCATCCTTTGTTAAATCAATCACTTGCTTCAAATCATCCAATGTTCTTACAGTATTCGTTAATTGCCATAGCCAATCGTTCCATTGTTCATCGGTAACGTCTTTCCATAAAGCAATATCCTTCCAATGTCTTTGCGGTTTATAAAGCTGATTTTTCATTTATGGTCCTCCTTGTTTAATAGGACAAATTGAATAAACTAATTTAAGTAGAATTTCTAGTTATATACCTACTTCTTTATATGCAATTTATAAAAAGATGGTGAAAAAACTACTAATTGAATTCATAGTTAGAAATGAAATAAACCGACTAACTTGTTGTTAGTCGGTTTAAGTGGCTGACGCTCAATAGTTTTTAGCAATTTACAAATGAAGCACCGATGATAATTAATAAAATAAACAATACAACGATTAGCGCAAATCCTCCGCCGCCACATCCAAAGCCACAACCGCCACCGCCGTAGTAAGGTGAATAACCTTTCATGTATATTGCCTCCTTCAAATACATATTAGAAATCACAATAAAGTATATGTAAGGTTCACAATCCTTGCTACATGGGCATTCGTCTATATTTCAAGTAAGATTTAATCAATTATCATTTATACTTAATGAATGACTACTAAAATGGCATTAAAAATTTATAAAAGTCCAATCATAAAAAGAAAAAGTCTCAAGAAAATAATTTCCCAAGACTTTTTCTATTCTCAATTATATTGCGAATTAATAACAAAAAAGACCTACGTCGATCGAAGTTTTACTGTACAAATAGTCATGATGATTCTTTGTTCTAAAATCAGTTATGTATTATCAAAATATTTGATGGGAAATATAAACTAAAATACATACAAATAAACTTACTTATTTACATAGAAGGAGTAATAGATTATGTTGAAATTTTTTCGAATATGCCTTCTTTCGATCCTTGTTTTTTGTTTAGTTGGTTGCCAAATTAAACCTTCAAATGAGGGTCAAAATGAAGCAAATCATAAAAATAAGCAAGAAATGAGCTTTAAAAATAAGCTGTTAAAAAACTCTTTATTTTTCCTTGTCATCGGTGTTGATTCTCGTGGTGAAAAAAATTCTAGATCAGATAGTATCGCAGTTGTTCAATATAATGTTGAGGACCGTACATTAAAGGTAGCTTCAATTTTAAGGGATTCATATGTCAAAATTAAGGGTTATAAGTATGGATATGGAAAAATAAATCAAGCCTATTATTTAGGTGGTGAAAAACTACTTAAGGATACAATCTATCGTAATCTCGGCATTCCAATTGACCATACAGTCATCATCGATTTTAAAGGTTTTGTTGGCATCGTAGATACGATAGTTCCAGAAGGTATAACTGTAGATGTTAGTCAATCTTTAATTGACGATATGAATTTGAAAATGAAACCTGGAAAAAACAACTTACATGGTGAGCAGCTGTTAAAATACGTTCGCTTTAGACATGATCAAAACAACGATTTTGGAAGAGTCCAACGTCAACAGGAAGTATTATTAAAAGTAGTAAGTGCTGTTAAAGAAAAGTTAAATACATTCGGTGGTATTGCTAGAGTTCCGCTTTTAATAGACGAAACAACAAAATATGTCTCCACCGATTTAAAACTAGAAGACATACTTTCACTAGCCTCTATTGCATTTACTCAACCAATTGAAAAGATCGATCGCTTAAGTATTCCAGTAGATACCGGCTATACGAATGAAACTGTAGAACATTCAGGGGCAGTACTAAAGTTAGACTTGACTAAGAACAGGCAATCAATTAAACAATTTTTTAAAGCTCCTTCACCAGTCATTAAAAGTAAAAATAATAACGGGCAAAAAAAATTAAAAAACAAATGAAAATTTGAACTACAAATTTTCATGCAATATAGCAAATCAAAAAGGTAGGGGAGATCCCTACCTTTTTATTCTCTATACCCTCTACCGATTACTTTCTGTTTTTCACCATCAAAATAAACTGTTATATCTCCTAATAAATCGCTATTTTTTACTTTGAATGTTACTGCATACACTTCTTTTCCATCGTATTTCATATCTATTAGGTGTGCGATATCTTTTGTAACAACTTTCCTTTCCACTACACCATCTGGTTTGTCATTCAATAATTCAGTTCTGTCACCAGCATCAAGGCTATCATATGCAATTTTTGTAATTGATAAGGAGTGTTCTTCTTTTACTGTTTTTTTTGAATTGTTGATACAACCAGATAAGATAAATACTAAAAATGTCATGCTTACTATTATTAAATTTATTTTTTTCACTTTCATCTCCTTTATTCTGACTTGTTATTAACTATTCTTTTTACAATTATTAAAAACCTTTTAATATTTTTTAATTACCAAAATCGTATACTAATTAGCTAAAACAATGAATATTGTAGCTTGTTAAAACACGAAATTCAGGTTGAGAATTTTTAATA
>NZ_JBHJTJ010000053.1:0-20410 GCF_042267765.1 Gottfriedia sp. NPDC056225
CGATTAAACCGTTGTTCCCCTGTAAAATACAGGTTAACAACGGCTGCTTAGAAAGTCTTTTTTATGTGTGTCTACTTGACAGGGTTAAGACCAAAATTACAGTCTTTTTCCTGGTGCCTCGTTATTACATTTAAATAATATTTATAGGTTTTGCTTAAAAATCAAAATTATCAGGGTCTGGACCAACTCGGTGGTTTTGGTTTAGTGAGTTGATTTGTTCCATATCCTCTTGTGTTAATTCAAAATCGAATAGATCTGCATTTTCTTGAATGCGATGTTCTTTAATTGATTTCGGTATGATGACGATACCGTTTTGTAAGTGCCAACGTAACACAACTTGAGCAATTGATTTATTATATTTGTTTGCGATTTCTAATAAAGTTTCGTTTTCAAATAGTCCCCCTTGCATTAACGGAGCCCACGCTTCTACTTGAATTGAATTTTCGTTTAAGAATTCTCTTAGTTCAACTTGGCTTAGCATCGGATGTAATTCGACTTGATTGACCATAGGCATAATTTCAGCAGTAGCCATTACTTCTTTTAAGTGATGAATTTGGAAGTTACTCATTCCAATTGCTTTAACTTTTCCATCTTTATATAGTGTTTCAAGAGCTTTCCAAGATTCAACGTACTTACCTTCTACAGGCCAGTGGATTAAATATAAGTCTAAATAATCCAGACCTAGTTTTTTTAAACTTAATTCGAAAGCATCAATAGATGATTGGTAGCCAAGATCAGCATTCCAAACTTTAGATGTAATAAATAAGTCTTCACGTTTCAGGCCGTTCTCTTCAAGTGCTTCTTTAATTCCTTGTCCAACGCCTTCTTCATTTTGATAAATTGCTGCAGTATCAATACTACGATATCCATTTCTGATAGCAGCCTTTACTGAATCAATTACGACTTGTCCGTCTTCTACCTGGAAAACTCCTAACCCTATAATAGGCATTTCTAAACCATTGTTTAATTTAACTAAGTTATTCATTTTTATAATCTCCTTTTTTCTATTTAGTATTTTTTTTCTTTTCTAAAGATGAACTCCAAATGCTTAAAAGTACTGCTCCAAAGACCATGATTCCACCAATCCACGGTGTATTAATCAAGCCAATCGTATCTACAACTAAACCACCAATAAATGCTCCAATTGCTATACCTACGTTAAACGCTGCTATATTTAGTGCTGATGCAATATCTACAGCAGATGGGACATACTTCTCTGCTAATTTCACAACATAAATTTGTAAACCAGGTACATTCATGAAAGCAAGTAATCCTAAGAAGAAAATCGTAACAATTCCAACCAGTTTAAATGGTGCAGTAAACGATAGAATGACGAGTATAATTGCTTGAACTGCAAACATCCAAGTCAATGCCTTTAAAGGATTTTTATTAGCCGCTTTTCCTCCGACTGTATTTCCAAGTGCAACTGCAACTCCGTAAACAAGTAAGATAATACTTACAGAATTAGGAGCAAAGCCAGTAATTTTTTCAAGGATTGGTGACAAGTAAGTGAATGCAACAAACGTTCCACCGTATCCTAAAGCTGTAATAGCAAAAGCCAAAAGTAATGGACCATTTGTTAAAACCTTCAAGTTATCACTAATTTTTGAAGCTGGCGGCTGTTTAATTGATTTTGGAACTAAGATCGCAATTGCAATGATTGCAATGATTCCTAATAACGCTACAGCTCCAAAAGTTGATCTCCATCCAAAATGTTGACCTATAAATGTACCTAATGGAACACCCGTTACAGTCGCAACTGTTAAACCTGTGAACATAAACGCAATTGCACTTGCACGTTTATTTTCAGGAACTACATCAGCTGCAATTGTTGATCCGATTGAAAAGAAAACCCCATGTGAAAATGAAGTAATAATTCGGGCAACTAGCAGAAGGCCAAAGCTAGTGGAAAAAGCAGCAACACTGTTTCCTACTATAAAGATAACCATTAATAGCATTAATAAAGATTTTCTACCTATTTTATTCGTTAATGCCGTTAAAATTGGTGCTCCAAATGCAACACCCATCGCATAACCAGAAATTAATAAACCTGCTAATGTAATTGAAATTTTCAAATCACCAGCTAGAGTTGATAATAAACCAACAGGAACAAATTCAGTTGTTCCAATACCAAATGCACTAATAGCGAGCGCCATTAACGCGGGAGTGCCACTTTTTTTCTCTTGCACTTTAATCGAAGCAGCAGTTGAATTCATTAAAAATCCTCCTTGTAATTGTTATTTTTATTGTAGTTTGAATACAAAGAGACATGGCGCCTGAATAAAGTCTTATTGTCATTCAAAACATAAATGAAATGAAATAAGGTAAAAGAATAACGACTTCCATCTATACATTTAAGTGACAATGGAAAAAATACTTTTTAATAAATGTTCGTTAATCTATTAACTATTTGTAATTATGAGCGATAGGAATAATTTAGAGAAGTATGCACTTTGAAGTTATATAGTTACTTTTTAGTAACATTTATGTGAATAGAGGTTTAAATCGCAGAAAAATTTTCAAATAAAATTTTTAACGAGACTAGAAACTACACAGTTTATGTAGAGAGTGTTATGATATTCTAATCATTAAAAATAAGCCTACGTAGATAAATGAAGGAGAGGAGAACATGAAAAAATACAATATTCCAGTTGAAGCTTCATTAGACGTAATTGGTGGTAAATGGAAGGTTGTGATTCTTTGTCATTTGACAAAAGGAACGAGACGAACTTCTGAATTAAAAAAATTAATGCCTAATATTACGCAAAAAATGTTAACTCAGCAATTGAAGGAATTACAGGAAGATAATATCGTTCACCGAAAGGTATTTAATCAAGTTCCACCTAAAGTGGAATATTCCTTAACTGAGTATGGATGGTCTTTAAAGGAAGTTTTAGATTTACTATGCTCTTGGGGAGAAAATCATATTGAACAAATGTATCCTGACAAAAATGAAGTGCTTCTTCCAGAAGTAACACTATAATAAAAACTCCTTTTTCTATTTTGAGAAAGGAGTTTTTTTGTGTAAATCAACCCTATATCATTTAGTCCTTTTCATTCCAATAAAAAAAGATTGTACTATATCGTTACAATCTTTTTTAGCTACTATTGTTATTTGTTTATTTACATATTCATTAGGAGTAAATAAAAAAATCAACCAATCTTGACTTATCGGCCGTGTCTCCACTTAGTTGGCTTTCCTGATGAAGGGCAATTCGGAAACTTTTGTCCCGCTTCTAATTCAATATGTTCCCCGTCTGCATCAGTGTAAGAGCCAGAGATCATAACTGTTTCACCTGAATTATGTGTATGTCCATATCCTTGATTATCCATCGTAATCCTCCTTTTCAATTGAACTAGAATTACTATTTCCTTCATCAAAGTTATTTATTCGGCTTCTTTATCATTTTTAAAATTTTCTTATACGTAGAATTCAGATTTCACTTGTCTTCATCAATTTTCTTTCCGTGTATGATGTTTCTCCATTTTAAGTCCCCACGTTCCAATCCATGAATTAATATTTCCGCTGTACCCATGTTTGTTGCTAAAGGAATTGCGTAAACATCACATAAGCGAATTAAAGCCAAAATATCTGGTTCATGTGGTTGCGCTGTTAGTGGGTCACGAAAGAAGATAACCATATCCATTAAATTCTTTGCGATTAGCGCACCTATTTCTTGATCTCCCCCAAGAGGACCCGAATTAAATCGGTGAATTTTTAAATTTGTACTTTCCATTATTTTTGTTCCGGTTGTTCCAGTAGAATATAACTCATGTTTAGTTAAAATAGACTCATACGCCATTGCAAAGTTTACTAATTCTTTTTTCTTTTGATCGTGTGCAATGAAAGCAATTTTCAAGGTCAACATTCCTTTCTTATCGGGAAAATGGAAATCAGATTTCGTGCAATTTGATAAACCTATGCTCTTTTATTAGTAATATTAGAAATTGGAATTTGTATAGTAAACGTACTTCCCTTTCCAATTTCACTATTTACTTGAATAGTTCCATTATGAATTTCTACAATCCATTTTGCAATCGCCAAGCCTAATCCGTGACTTCCAATTTTTCTGGTCCTTGATTTATCAGATCGATAAAAGCGATCGAATATACGTGTATGATCTTCTTTTTTAATGCCGATACCCGAATCTGCAACTTGTATCCTTAACTCATTTTCTTTGTTCGAAAGAATTAGCTGAACTTCTCCTCCATCCGGAGTATACTTAATCCCGTTATCAATTAGTATATATAAAAGTTGGGATAGTTTTTCAGGATCACCTTTAGCTTTTACAATTTCCGGAGCAGTTAAGGTTAGATTAATCTTTTTTGATGCTGCTAACGGTTGTAATGAAATAATCGCCTTTTCTGCAATTGCACGAAACTCAATTTTCTCTAATTTTAGTTCAATTTGGTCCGTGTCTGAACGAGCTAAAGTTAATAAACCGCCGACTAAACTTGTCATTCGTTTAACTTCATCTTTCATACTAAATAAAAGCTTTCTTGAAAAATCGTCTTCCTCTGTATCAATCGTCATTTCCATTGCATCAATTGATGAGAGTAAAACGCTTAATGGTGTTCGTAGCTCATGTGAAGCATCTGCTACGAATTCTCGTTGTCGATTAAAAGATTTAAAAATAGGTATCATCGCCTTTTTTGACATTAAGTTACTTATATATAGTGCAACACCAAAAAATATAATTGTTAAGGCAATAAGGATGACAATAACCCATTTAAATAAATGATACACATCTGAAATATCTTTACCAACGTATATTGTACCGATGAAATTTCCTTTATAAAATAATGGCTCACCAGCAATCATTAAACTGATGTCTTTTCGGTTTAATGGAACACGCAACTCATCATGATCATGAAACTTTCTAATATCTTTTTCAAACTCTTCATGCTCTATTTTGATTTTCACCTTTCGGGTCTCACTCTTTTTAGGGAACCAATCCTTAATTTGAAGTAACAGCTTTGACCTTAATTGAGGTATGTCCTCTTGTCCCATTATTAATTCGCCACTTGGTTTAACTACATAATAAAAAAACTGATCTACTCCTGCCAACACGATTTCTTGATTTTGGTCTTGCAGGTTCCCTTGTTGATTTTGAATCATATAATTTTCAATTATTTTTGCTTCTTGACTAGCCAACGATTCAACTGTGCGCCTTTGATCATTCATTATGACAACGTATAACACCGCAAAGACTACAATAATGAATATACTTAGAAAAAGCATGACTAATCCACTGTATAACACGGTTAAGCGATTTTGGGTTGTCTTAAAAACATCCCTTCCTTTTTGGTCTCGTATGGACCGCAAAAAGGAAATAAAATTAGTAATCACATTTATATCCTACCCCTCTAATACTTTGTAGCAATTCTTGTTTACCAAGCAAATCTAATTTCTTTCGAAGTAGTTTAACAGTTGCATCAATCGTCTTCATCGCAACATCTGAATCATATCCCCAAACGCGCTCCAAAATGATTTCTCGAGGTAATACTTGCCCTTTATTTTGTAACATAAAGTCAAATAATTGAAATTCACGTGGACTTAATTGAATATCCATCTGTCCACCTCTAATAGATTGGCTTGTCCGATTTAAAATCATATCACTAATTAGAATTTCTTCCTCTAATATTGGGGCATAGTTTCGTCTAGAAAGTGCTCGTAACCTAGCTAAAAGTTCATCGATTTCAAAAGGCTTTACTAAATAGTCATCGGCTCCTGAGTCCAATCCAACAATCCGGTCTTCTAATGCATCTTTAGCTGTAAGGATTAAAATCGCACCTGAATAACCATCCTTACGTAAACGACGACATATTTCTATTCCGGTTCCACCTGGCATCATCCAGTCTAATATTAATACATCATAGTGTGTGTTCGTTGCATAATAGAAGGCCTCTTCACCTTCAGTTACCCAATCAACTTTATATCCCGCTTTTTTCTTTAACATATAACTGATTAGCTCACCAAGTTTTAAATCATCCTCAGCCACTAGTATATTCATAATAAAAATACTCCTCGTTCTAAATTTACTTCTTAGACATATCATGTGCTATCTGAAATGATAATTTCAACTTTCTTCTTAATTATAAAATAAAAGGAAGCACCTATTAATCATTACGGTGCTCCCTTGCATTTATTTTAGTTAATTCGTTTCCTTACACAGTTTCTACAGTATATTGCTTTAGCTTTTGTAGCTCAGCTTCAATTTCTTCACTCAAAGCGCCGTCTGTTTGAACATTCGTTAAAGTACTTTTATTATAGGCAAATTTATTCTGAGCCTGTACTTCTGCTTCCATCATTAGTATTCGATCTTCTGCACGAGATATGCCATTGGCAATCGTTTCTGAATTAAAAGAAACTGAAGTTTGTTGAATCTGTTTAATCGACTTTGCTATATTTGCTCTAGAAACTAGCAATAGTCTTTTATGAAGATATTCATCATATTTCCCTTTCAGTTCATCTAATTTTTCATAAAGTGACTGAGTTTGGTTTTGAATTGTATTTAGCTGCTCCTTATATAAGCTTAGCTGTTTTTCATGTACAAGTTTTTCCTGTATAGCCAGCTTTGCAATAGATTCTTCACCGTTCTCTACCGCTAACTTAGCTTGTCCACCTCTTTTATTTACTAATCCTTCTGTTTCCAAGATTAATGCCTTTTGTTTATTCTCTAGAAAGATCTGACGAGAAAGTGCTTCTTGACCTTTTAAAAGATCCTCTTCCATTTCTCTAATATATTGGTTCAACATTGAAATTGGATCTTCTAAACCATCTAGTGCACCATTCATTTTTGCTAACGATATTGATTTCATTCTTTTAAAAATACCCATTTTATTTATTCTCCTTTTTTGTTAATAGATTTTTTTCCCATTTATCTAATAGATCTGCATTTGTTCTGTTTACTGGTGTATTGAAGTTCGATGTATCAAATGAAAATTGATTAGTTGAACTAGCTTGTCCTTTTTTAATAAACTTTTTAAAGATAAAAGTCACAATCGCAAGCGCGATTAAAAGGAATAGTACTAATCCAAACCAAGAAAAGTCATGAAAATGGTGTGGACCATGCATCATTCCAGGGGATCCATAATCATAACGCCCCCCTCTATCCATGATCATTGCATGTCGATCGACAAAACGTCTTTCATGTAAACCACCTAGTAATCTAAGAAAAAAATGTACCGCTACAACAAAAACTAACGTTAAAGAGGTCCATGTAAATATTCTCTTTACTCTCTTATTCATGTTATTTCCCTCCTCTCATTTCTTAATAAATTGAATTCTAATAGAGGATGGTGAAATTATGGTGAAAATAAAACTTGCAAAAAAAAAAGATAGTTAACAGAGTTTCCATCTGCTTTTCTATCTTTTCTTAAACCTCATATTCTCAATTAATTAACCCCGTCCCTTTAATTTTAACTTCTGATTTTATCTTAAAGACCAGGTTAGAGTACTTTTTGTTCCAAAACGATAGGTTTCTGTTTTCACTATCCCTAGATAAATATCGTAAACCAAAACCTATTGGATCAATATCTTTATCTTTTATTTTATTAAGTAAAGTACTAGTCTCCGCATTAATTTTCTCTTCCATTTGTTTATTTAGTGCTGTTATATCCCTTTCTCTGATCATTTCTAAACCATCAACTTTTTCTTCTATAACAGCTCTCACCTTGATCGTATAATTGACAATTATATTTTTATGTTGATCTTTTAATTTGTATTTTGCCTTACCCTTTTCTAAATTCATTACAAACATAGTATTCTTATTTTTGACTTTTAAGCTTTCATTATAGATTCCGGTCGTTAAAAGTCGATAGGTTTCTGATTCACTTGGGTTAAGTTCCATAATCAGTTTATTCTTATCAAATAATGCGATTTTGTCTACTAATAATTCTTTTTTATTTGATTCAATGATTGGCATGACGATATCAACGCCATCCTCAGTTTCTCTCCTATATGCGTCAAATAGACAAATTTGATCTATGTATGGTGACTCGGTTCTACTAAAATCAAAATACGATTTCAAAACGCCACCAGATACTTGCTCTTGAATCGGTTTAAAATTAAGCACTTCATATGCATTTGGTTTAGCAACGCTTAAATAAGAAGTCATCTGAATATCCGGTCTTCTTACAAAAAACTCCAACAATGGTTGTATATTTTTTTTTGCTAATTTTTCTCCAATTACAATCGTGCTGCTATGTCCATATACTAATTCCTTATCAATCTGAGACTTCATTAAGTTTAGACCTTCTGAAATCGAATCAGAATTTGCCGAGAGAATAATAAATTCTGATTTAGGTGTTTTTGGATCCCCATTTGGAATTGCTACTTTAACCATTACTTTATATGTTTTGTCAGGCATCTCAGATTGATCAACTCCAATTGAAGTAATAAATGCCCTCTTATCAATATCTTTAAAGGTACAACCAGATAATAGTAGCATTGCACTAAATGCAAGAAAAACCAGACTCAAGTAACGCGCTTCTTTTTTACTGATGCATACAACAACGAAATAATTAATAAGAAGTTTGAAATGGCATTTAAATTGAAATACATCGTAAAATATTTTACTAGGTCTATTTCTCTTATGAGAATTTGAATGACTGTTGTAGCACAAATAAAGAAGGAAATTAATATCCATTTATAAGTTCCTCCATATTTCAAATTGAGTGTTTTAAATAGCTCTAATGAGGTATGCCAACTAAGAATGATGTATATTAAGGAAATGACGATTTGTCCAAAAAGTAGAATGTAAATAACTCTTTCCACGATTAAATAGTCAAAATGCATACTATCAACCGTAGTTAACCAAACGAACACTTCTTTTTTGACTCCCTTTAAGCCCAGGTATCCAATTGGTATTAAATAATTACTAGCGACAATAAATATCCCAAATAGAAAGATCCAAAGCAGATATTTTTTGGTAATGGAATTTAAATTTATTTTCTCATTAAAAATAATTAAGTTTGAAAAGCCTGTAAAGATAAAAAGAGCAGCAGTGAATGCGCTGACAGTTGGTAGATGTTTAAAATAGCTAACAGATTGATATAGAGAATCCGCTAGAACAAAACGATCTGTTAAAAATCTAATGAACACAAATAAAACAATTGGAATGTGTAACATTACGAGTATTTCGGTAACGTATAATAATGATTCGGTTTTTAGTAAAATCGCAAAAATTATAACTAAAAGAAATACTATATAGGTTATTAATATAGGGGTAGTCGGATTGATAAAAATATTAACTACATGAATTAACGCGATAATAAATAGAGCTCCAGTTAAGTACCAAAAAATTAAGCTATAAATTATGTAACACTTACGATACCAGTCGGGAACAACATTTTTTATGATTTGATTAATATTTTGTTCAGGAAATCTACTAAATAATTTTTGTAAAATATAAATAAAAAGACCACCAACTATAATAGCCAAACAAATACTTAAAATACTCCCGTTTAGACTACTTTTATACATTATTTGAGGTCCAAACGCGGTTATACTAATCACCGTATTTAAATAAAACAGGTATGAAATATATCTTTTTCCTAGCAAAAAATACACCCCGATAGCTAATTATTATTAAAAAGTGTCAAATATGGCTTTCCTAAACTTCTCAAATTGCATAAATAACAAAGAATAGCTAATGTCCCGACTAATACGCCAAGCATTCCAAACAGTGATGCAAATATAATAATCGGATAGCGAATAACTCGAATTGCTTGATGCATTGCATTGATTGGAATACTAAATAACGAGATTGCAACTAACGAGACAACGATGATCATAATGTCTGCTACTAATCCCGCCTGTGAAGCAGTTTGACCTAATATTAATCCCCCTACTGTTGTAGCTGTAGAACTAATTGATTTAGGTAGTCTTAAGCTTGCCTCGATTAAAAACTCTGCCATTAGCATTAGAAAAAGAATTTCAATATAAGAAGGAAACGGAACTGACATCCTGCTTCCAGCAACAAGTAAAGCGAACTGGACCTGCAAAACTTCCGGGGAATAAGAAATAACTGCAACGTAGATGGCAGGTAAAAACACAGTGATCATCAAAGCGATATATCGTATTGAAATCATAAACTTTGAAACAATCGTTAGTTCAACTGTATCATCCATCGATTTAAAAAAGTCGGAAAATGTTGCAGGACCAATTAATGCCCAAGGCGTTCCTTCAACGAGTACAATTATTTTTCCAGTTGAGATACTATTTACAACTCGATCGGGCCGCTCAGTCGTTAAAAAAAGTGGAAATAAGCTCAACTTGTTATTGATTAACAGTTTCTGAAGCTGACCACAAGATTGTAATACATCAATTTTCAAAGCATTAATTTTTGCCAAGAGATTATGGTAGACATTTATATCAATTAAGTTTTTATCATATAAAACTAGTACCTTCGTCTTTGATAAGCTACCTACAATATGATCTTCCACCTTCAATGTACTCTTTCTGTATCGATTACGAATCAAATTTAAAGAGATATCAATGCTCTCATTTAATCCGTCTTTTGGTCCCTGCAATACGTTTTCTTCAGTTGAAACTCCTACAGAACTTGCACTAAACTCACTAATCGAGACAGAGTAGTTTTTTTCATCTAAATTAACAATAATATTTCCGCCTAAAATCTTTTCAATCATCTCTGTCTCTTCGGAAATAATCTCCCAACCATTTAATGTAGCAAGGTAATCTTTATATAAAGTAAATGACTCATATTCATAAAAAGGTGTGATTAGAAGTTCAGTAATTTTATTTTCATCACAAACTGAAATTAAATAGCAAAAAGTGATTGTTTTATTATATTTTTTCAAACTACGTTTTTGAAAATCACTATTGCTACGAATTGATTTAAACTTCATCTTCTTCACCTCTTTACTAATTTGTACGAATATCATACGGATATTCGTAAATATATGGTAATAAGTGAAACTATGTATAGAAGTCTAATTTTTAGGTCTATTAATTCGGTTCAGTATTGGCTTTGTGAATCATAAAAATGTTTCTTTGTGATTCATTTTAAAAGCAAAAAAAGAGACTGCTGTAATATAATTTTACAGCGTAGCCTCTTTTGCTTTACAGTTCAACTTGATCTGGTTTTCTGATTACAACGCGCTCATCAACTTCACTAACATAAAAATCATCTTTTGTTGGAATGAAGTTTTCATCACAAATCTTTATCATAATCTGACAACTCCTTTGTTTAAAATCGATCCCTAGTTTTAGGATGGAATGATTAATGCGAATTCATTCTTATTTTTCCAAATTCAGAAGTATTTCATCAATTTGATTAGAAAAGTGGAAAATAGTAGCGTTTTGTACTTCAAACAAAAAGGACTAGTAGCTACAGCCACTAGTCCTAGAATTGATTTATTTATTTAATTGGTTTTCTAACAACAACACGTTCATCAACTTCACTAACATGAAAATCGTCTTTTGTAGGAATGATATTTTCATCGTTAAATTTGACCATCTTTTTACACTCCCTGTTCAGTTTTTATTTTCAAATCTGTTGTTCATTTGCAGTAAAATCACTAATTTGATTATTCAACTGTAACTGATTTTGCTAAATTACGTGGTTTATCAACATCACAACCACGATGTAATGCAGCAAAGTAAGAAATTAATTGTAATGGTACTACTGAAAGGATCGGTGATAATTCTTCTTGTACTCTTGGTAAAATGAAACGGTCACCTTCCATATTTAAACCTTCCATTGAAATGATACAAGGGTTAGCTCCACGAGCGACAACCTCTTTTACATTACCACGAATGTTTAAATTTACTGATTCCTGTGTTGCTAGTGCGAAGATTGGAGTACCTTCTTCGATTAAAGCGATTGTTCCGTGTTTTAATTCTCCACCAGCAAATCCTTCTGCTTGGATGTAAGAAATTTCTTTTAATTTTAATGCGCCTTCTAAACATACGAAGTAATCTACATTACGTCCGATGAAGAATGCATTACGAGTTGTAGCTAAATATTCTGAAGCAATTTTTTCAAACTCTTCTTTTTGGTTTGTAATTGATTCCATTGCATTTGCTACAATTCCAAGTTCTTTAACTAAGTTAAAGTTAACTGTTTTTCCTTTTTCTTTTGCAAGAGCATTTGCAACAATAGAAAGTACTGCTAATTGTGCAGTATATGCTTTAGTTGATGCAACAGCGATTTCAGGGCCCGCGTGTAAAGCTAAAGTATAGTCAGCTTCACGTGATAATGTTGATCCTGGAACGTTTGTAATTGTAATTGCTTTGTGGCCTAATTTATTTGTTTGTACTAGACATGCTCTACTATCAGCTGTTTCACCACTTTGAGAAATATAAATAAATAATGGTTTTTCTGATAATAATGGCATATTGTAAGAGAATTCACTTGCAACATGAACTTCTACAGGAATACCAGCTAATTTTTCAATAAATTGTTTTCCAACAAGACCAGCATGATAACTAGTTCCGCAAGCTACGATATATAATCGATCAGCTGCTGCTAAAGCCGCATTAATTTCTGAGTCAATTACAAGCTCGCCACTTTCATTTTGGTATTTTTGGATAATATTGCGGATTACTAAAGGTTGCTCATCTGTTTCTTTTAACATGAAATGAGGGTAAGTTCCTTTTTCGATATCGCTTGCGTCAATTTCCGCTGTATATGGAGCACGTTCTATCATATTTCCGTTAAGATCCATTAATTGAACTTTGTCTTTAGTAACTAAAATAACTTCTTTATCCATTAATTCAATAAATTGATCAGTAATTTGTAACATTGCCATCGCATCAGATGCAATAACATTAAACTCTTCACCAACACCAACAAGTAATGGGCTTTTGTTTTTTGCTACATAAATTACATCATCATTTTGTTTATCTAATAACGCAATTGCATATGAACCTTTAAGAAGCTTAAGTGTTTCTCTAAATGCATCAAGCACTGTTAAACCTTTTTTAATATATAGCTCAACTAACTGAACAATTACTTCAGTATCTGTATCACTTGTAAATTCAATATTATTTAAATAATCGTTTTTTAATTGTACATCGTTCTCGATAACGCCGTTATGAACTAGTGTAAAACGTTCAGTAGAGCTTTGATGAGGATGCGCATTACGTTTACTTGGAGCACCATGTGTTGCCCATCTTGTATGACCAATACCAACATTTCCGTCCGTTTTAGTAGGGATTGATTTGCGTAATACAGCAATTCTACCTTTTTCTTTATAAACTTCTACACCATTGTCAGTTAAAAGAGAAATCCCAGCAGAATCGTAACCACGATACTCTAATTTCTCTAAACCTTTTAATAAAATTTCTTTCGCATTATCATTTCCAATATATCCAACGATTCCACACATAATTAACTATTGCTTAGTAAGTCCTAAAACAAGACATACAAAAAGTATAGGAATGGAACGCTGTTTTCCTAACCGTTTAATTATTAAATTTTCTATTCCCTCGTCATGTTTAATAATGGTAGAGGACTTACAAGCAATATCCACCTACCTTTCATATTCCGCTCATAAAGCGAGTTCATTTGTATTTGTTAAACGGTGTATCAGATTATTTACGTTTGTGCACACAGTCACCTATGTGTTTTACATAAATAATTTCGGTTGTGATACATCAACCGGGAGTCATCCGCCGAAAATTCGATAAAACTCCACCTCGTCAACTACACTTTCTCGTCCTGTGTAGTTCTGGCGCTTTTTTTAACCTTTATTGTTTCTATACTCCTTCCTTGTTAGGAAAACAATAAAACAACTATACTATACGCTATTTAAAATGGTCAACAAAAATATTGGAAGAAAATGATAGAACAGTTGTTTATATAATAAAAATATGCATAGACTTACACAAAAGTGCTCATCTATGCATATTTTTATTTTTTATTCTCCAACTTCTTCTTTTACAACTGCAACAATGCGTTCTACGTACTGTTTGCACTCTGCTTCAGAAGGCGCTTCAGCCATTACACGAATTAGTGGTTCTGTACCAGAAGGACGAACTAAAATACGACCGTTGCCGTTCATCTCTTCTTCTACTTCAGCAATGATCCCCTTGATACGATCATTACTTAGCGCTTCGTTTTTATCTGTAACACGTACATTAATTAATAATTGTGGATATTTCTTCATTTCTCCAGCTAATTGAGATAAAGTTTTTCCTGTTTCTTTAACAATATTTACGAGTTGAATTGCACTTAACATACCATCACCAGTCGTAATATGATCTAAAAAGATGATATGTCCTGATTGCTCACCACCAAGATTGAAGCCGTTTTTTCTCATCTCTTCCATCACGTAGCGGTCACCAACACCCGTTACAGCGCTTTTCATTCCATTTGTTTCTACTGCTTTGTAGAAACCTAAGTTACTCATAACTGTTGAAACAATTGTATTTTGTTTTAAACGACCTTTCTCGTTTAAATATTTTGCACAAATATACATGATTTGGTCACCGTCAACGATTTCACCTTTTTCGTCAATTGCAATTAGACGATCGCCATCTCCGTCAAATGATAAACCGATATCCGCTCCTTTTTCTTTCACAAGTGCTGCTAACGCCTCTGGATGTGTTGAACCCACACCGTCATTTATATTAAAGCCACTCGGATTTGTTCCCATCGTAACGATATCTGCTTCTAAATCTGCAAATAAATACGGAGCTAGTGAAGAAGTAGCACCATGTGCACAATCAAGAGCAACTAATAGACCTGAGAAATCCTCATCAATTGTATTTTTAAGGAATTGTAGGTATTTTTGACCACCTTCAAAATAATCACTAACTTGGCATAAATCATTACCTGTTGGTCTTGGTAGCTTATCTACTTCTGCATCCATTAATTCTTCAATTTCTTCTTCTTGCTCATCCAATAATTTAAATCCGTCTGGACCAAAAAACTTAATGCCATTATCTGCAACAGGATTATGCGAAGCTGAAATCATAACACCAGCTTGTGCTCCTAGCGCTTTAGTTAAATAAGCAACACCTGGCGTAGAAATAACGCCTAGTCTCATTACTTCAGCACCAATTGATAATAAACCTGCAACTAGTGCACCTTCAAGCATGTGTCCAGATACACGAGTATCACGCCCAACAATAATTTTAGGTTTGACATTATTTTTTGTTAAAACATAACCGCCGCAGCGTCCAATTTTATATGCTAATTCAGGAGTTAACTCTTTATTCGCAACTCCTCGTACACCATCAGTACCAAAATATTTACCCATTTTAACTCTCCTTCTAATTCGATGACTGTCCTACATCGCCTTCGTTTGAATTCTCGTCAGGTTCAGTTTGTGCCGATTTTTTATCAGCAATTTCAGTCGATATTTTATCAAACTCTAAGCTATACATAACACCTTTCGGACCTGTTATAGAAAGCGCAACATCTCTAGTTCCTGGATCTAGTCCATTAACTTTTGCTGTGATTTGTAAATCGCTTGCTTTTATTGCGTCCAGATCTTCTTTAAATCCCTTTGCTGTAACTACTAATTTTCCTGTAGAAGGTTTAAGAAACTTATATGTAAGTTGATCATCCTCGCCTACTAAATTAATCGGGATATTACTAAAGCTCTTTTCTATTTCTTCATCAAAACTAACGTCAATGTTAATAGTGCTTGGGTCTACTCTAAATGCACCATCTGGAGTAGGTATATTTACTTCGTATGTGCCACTTTGATTAATTGATGATAGGTCTACTGGTACCTCAATAGGACCCTTAAACTTGTCCAACCAGTCCTTAGAGGCATAAATTTTTACTGCATTAACTTTACTCGTAAGACTGCTTAATTTTAACCCTTCCATAAGTGTACCTGTTTGAACTAATGTGATTGGATAATTAGCACTTTCGGAAACAATTGGGACAGTTACTTCAACTTTTTTCGGTTGCGTATAAACTGAAAGCAGTGTACCTCTATTATTATATAATTTAACAGGTAAGACCTGGCTAAATGTTTGATTAGCATCAGTAACATCTACATAAACTCTCGCATACGCCACCTGTGAAACTTCATTTGACGAACCAATAATTGTGACTGAACCCGGTTTTACAAGTGCATTCTCTGCTTTATAGCCATGTTTAATATTTTTTTCATTTAGATAAACAACCTTAACTGAAACGGCTTTTTCAATCTTTTCATTAATCGTGACCCTAACAGTTCTAGGTTTAATGGTTGCTTTAATTTTATCTGAAATATTTCTAATTTTTAAAGGCACGTCATATGTACCTAAAGCATAAGAAGTTAAATCCAAATACACTTCGAAATCTTTCTTCATTTCTGCAGTTTTAACAATACTATTAGGTCCATCTAATTGCACTGAGACGCTCTTCGGAATTCCAGTAACGATTAGATTACGCTGATCGTAAATTGGCGTAACCGGAACATCCCGAACTAATTCCTTGTTATTTACAAACGGTATGTCACCTAATCCAGATGAACTTGATTGGGGAACTAAATTGACAGACATAAATAGTAATAACGTTACTAATAATGCGATTCCTCTTAATATCCAACGATTATCCATAAAATTATCCATTACGTTTTACCTTCCAATTCCATTTAGATGTATTGGACTCTTCTGGCGACTTTAGTTCCAAATTTAATAAGTTTACAAGTTCGTCTTTTGACAACTCTCTGTATAAATTTCCATTCTTAGCTACTGATACTGCACCTGTTTCTTCTGAAACCACAATCGTAATACTATCAGTAACTTCACTGATCCCAACTGCAGCACGATGTCTTGTTCCCAATTCCTTTGAAATAAATGCACTCTCAGATAAAGGTAAGTAACATGCAGCTGCTGTAATTTTTTCACCTTGAATAATCACCGCTCCGTCATGAAGAGGTGTATTTGGTATGAAAATATTGATCAGTAATTCAGAAGATAAATTTGCATTCATTCGAATACCCGATTCTATATAGTCACCCATGCCGGTTTGTCTCTCAAATGAAATAAGTGCACCTATTCTTCGTTTTGCCATGTATTCAGTAGCCTTAGCAATATTCTCAACAATATCATTTCGATCATTAATGCCATTACCAGCAGCCCTTGAGAAGAAACGACCACGTCCAAGTTGCTCTAACGCTCTTCTTAGCTCTGGCTGGAAAATAATAATAACCGCTAAGAACCCCCAGGTTAATGCTTGATCCATTAAGAACTGTAAAGTATGTAACCCAAATAAACTACTTAACACTTTCACCACGATAATAATCGTGACACCTTTTAATAATTGGACAGCCTTTGTCCCCTGAATGATGATAATTAATCTATAAATAACAAACCAAACTATTAGTATATCTAATCCATTTTGTAAATATTGTAAAAAATTTATATGTAAAGAAGGCACCTTTAACCCTCCCAATTCTATAGAATAAAACTGTATCTTGAGTATTATACCATATTTTTGTATTACACAAAATTTGTGAGTTATTTAATAATTTAACAATCCTTTTACTACTATTTAAGCAATATTAAATACAATTACAAAATCCATATCTGTCGGCCTACTTACTTAATAGAAGAAACACTCTCATTTCACTTATATTATTTTGATTATTACCCTTTTATACAGGAAGTTTTACCTGATTTTTTTCTAGTGAAATTGATACAAAGAAAAGCTAGCAGAGGCTAGCTTTTTTTATTGCGTTGAAAATGAGTTTGTCAGGTGTCCGACATGGTTAGGGTTAACTAAATTGGTTTTAGTGGATTTGTATTATTGCTTGTTACGCGTATGGGGTTTTCATATTTTTACTTATTATCTTACTCGTGAGGCCATTATTAGTAAGATATTTTCAGCTTTCTTCTCTTTTTTTTACTCATGAACCCTTTATGAGTTTCATATGTTCATTTTTTTACTCTTTTCCTTACTCAAGGTCCGTATACGCGTTTGTTCTTACTAGCTACATACTATTTTTGTACTCATACCCTTCTTGAGTAAGTAATTTTCATGTTCACGGTATTGTACAATCACGTGAACTTTTCATCAGTATCTTCAATTTATGTCTCAATAATGACAAGGTTAAACGGCAGTATGCTAATGTTTTCCACTACAGTATGCTATCATTTATGGAGCTGACCTAAGGGACCTAAGCTTCCTTTAGCACGCCCACGGGGTCTTTAGCAGCCTCGCTATTCCCTATAGGAGTCAAACAGCCTTTCTTCCAATCAGACACTTTTAAAAAAGGATTTATACACTATACTTAGAACAGAATATCATTTAATTACTCAGTAAGATTACTAATCTCGATCTTATAAACTAATAACTGGAACGTAGCTTCTAACATTTTTAACAATCTACTGGCTTTATATTTCAATACAAAAAAAAGCTAGCAAATGCTAGCTTTTTTGTAGAGCATATTCCTAATTATATTTTACAGTAGTTTTTCACCAAGTAATGAGCCTATTAAAGCAACAGCTACGATTGCTGTTCTATTTTTTTCGTCTAATATTGGGTTAACTTCTACAAATTCAATAGAAGTAATAATATCAGCTTCTGATAGCATTTCCATTGCTAAATGACCTTCTCTATAAGTGATTCCTCCAGGTACAGGTGTACCAACTCCAGGAACATGAATTGGATCTAGTCCATCAAGGTCTAATGATAAGTGTACACCATCGCAAGCTTTTAAATGGTCAATGCTTTCTTCCATTACTTTCGTCATTCCTAATTTATCAATTTCATGCATTGTATACACTTTAATACCTAATTCTTTGATAATTGCTCTTTCACCTTCATCAAGATCACGAGCACCAATGATAATTACATTCTCTGGTTTTACTTTAGGGAAGTAACCACCTATTTTCGTTAATAAATCATGTCCATGACCTAAAGAAACAGCCAATGACATTCCATGTATATTTCCAGAAGGTGAAGTTTCAGCCGTATTTAAGTCTCCGTGTGCATCAAACCAAATTAGTCCAAGATTATTATAATGTTTTGATACACCAGCTAATGTACCGATTGCAATACTGTGATCTCCACCAAGAACTAAAGGCATTCTATTTCTTTTAATTACATCATCTACTTCAGCAGCAAGTTTTTCGCATGTTTCTTTTACAGATTTTAAGTTCTTTAAATTGTGTTCTGAATTATCTTCTTTAACAGGTGTACGTTCTACTAAAATGTCTCCTAAGTCCTCAACATTATAAGACATTCTTTCAACGCGTTCGTGTAATTGTGCATATCTAATTGCACTAGGCCCCATATCTACTCCGCGTCTTGTTTGTCCTAAATCTAATGGTACCCCAATAATTGAAATATCTTTTAACATTTTAATTTCCCCCATGGTCTGAATTCCTATTTAGAAAACGCTTACTTAGCTTAGAAAAAAATAATTTTTGACTAATAAAGTTTCTAATTATATTAATAGTTTAAATCTTTTGAAACAAATGGGTCAACTCGACATTTTTTTGTATACATATGCATTTTCATCAAGTATAGTATATGAATTTAAACAACAAAAAACCTTAGTCAAATGACTAAGGTTAAACTTTATGTATATTGGTGGAGCCTAGCGGGATCGAACCGCTGACCTCCTGCGTGCAAGGCAGGCGCTCTCCCAGCTGAGCTAAGGCCCCATTATATTGTAGGAAATAAGCGGAAGACGGGGCTCGAACCCGCGACCCCAACCTTGGCAAGGTTGTATTCTACCACTGAACTACTTCCGCACATAAAAAAAAAGAGTGAGCCATGAAGGATTCGAACCTTCGACCCTCTGATTAAAAGTCAGATGCTCTACCAACTGAGCTAATGGCTCGTAATAAATTACGATTAAATAAAAAAATGGCTGGGCTACCTGGATTCGAACCAGGGCATGACGGAATCAAAATCCGTTGCCTTACCGCTTGGCTATAGCCCAACAATAAATGGTGGAGGGGGACGGATTCGAACCGCCGAACCCACAGGGAGCGGATTTACAGTCCGCCGCGTTTAGCCACTTCGCTACCCCTCCGGTATTTATTAAATTAGATGGTGGAGGATGACGGGCTCGAACCGCCGACCCCCTGCTTGTAAGGCAGGTGCTCTCCCAGCTGAGCTAATCCTCCGTAATATAAATGGTGACCCGTACGGGACTCGAACCCGTGTTACCGCCGTGAAAGGGCGGTGTCTTAACCGCTTGACCAACGGGCCAGTACAACTTTTTCCAAGCTTCCAACCGGGCTCGAACCGGTGACCTCTTCCTTACCATGGAAGTACTCTGCCTGCTGAGCTATGGAAGCGTTAAAAATGGCTCCGCAGGTAGGGTTCGAACCTACGACCACTCGGTTAACAGCCGAGTGCTCTACCACTGAGCTACTGCGGAATAATCAAAACCAAGCGACGTTCTACTCTCACAGGGGGAAACCCCCAACTACCATCGACGCTGAAGAGCTTAACTGCCGTGTTCGGTATGGGAACGGGTGTGA
>NZ_JBHJTJ010000054.1:0-19978 GCF_042267765.1 Gottfriedia sp. NPDC056225
TTTTAATTCCTTCAATTTTTCTAAAACAAACTGATTATTACTGTTTTTTAGTTTAATTAATTGTCTTCGATTTTCTTCAAATGATCGTGGAATAAAATTACCTACGTGCAGATTGTTATTTATTAATTCCTTATAAAATACATCCGCTTTATATCGTTTATCCTTTGTAAGAAAATAAAGCCTTTTATTCGACCGCTTTAAAGTAGGAAACGCTATTTGGAGAGAAATCTGTCTATTTTTAAGTAAATTATTTGTATCTTCTATTTGCATCTCTAATATAAAACGGTTTAATAGCTTTACATTACTATTTAGATCAGTTGAACTTGTTAATGAAAGGATACGATTATTATAAATATGAATGATTTCAGCAATCTCTACATCATTTTCATCAGTTTGATAACTCTTTATTTTTTCTATGACCTCTCTTAATATCTCAATTTCCTTGGTGTAATCCTTTTGACCAGTTATTCTTTCTTTTTTAGGTGCAAATAATGATAAAGTAAAGTTTGCAAGTAGTAATGTAGTTAGGATTACGCCGGCTGAGATAATAATTAATAAATCTCTTTCTAAAAAATATCTTCCTACACTTAATTCGATCGGTAACGATAGTGCACTGACTAGTGTAATTGTTCCTCGGACACCTGAAATTGTATATAAAGAGGTTGTTTTAAGTTTGCTTTTAAAGCTATTCGCTGAATCTGATTCAAAATTATTAAAGAAATAAACCCAAATAAAACGTAAAGCCAGTAGTACTAGTGTGATACTTAGTATATAAATTAAGAGGGTGTCACTACTTATATAATTTTTTTGCTGAACTGTTTGTAAAATAATTGGTATTTGAGTACCTAATAGAATAAATACTAATCCATTCAAACTAAATGTTAATACTGACCAAGTGTTTTTGGATAATAGATTTAATTGAACGATTTCTGGATTCATATGTTTATAGCTAAACGAATGAACAATTCCCCCACTAACAACTGCCAATATTCCACTTACGCCAAAATGTTCTGCGACTACAAAAATTAAAAATGGTAATAAAAGTTCCATTAAAATAAATGAAATTGTATTTTCAATCCCTAGTTGTCTAAACCAACGCATTAGCAAGATTTTAAGAAAACTTAAAAATGCTCCTAAAACAACCCCACCAAGAGAAAGAAATAAAAAGCTAGTACTCGCTTGAAAGATTGAAAAGGAACTGGTAATCAATGCTGCTACAGCGAATTGAAAAGATACCAATCCAGAAGCATCATTTATAAGTGATTCACCTTCTAAGATATTCAAAATTTTATGTGAAATTTTAATTTTATTTGCCATAGCACTAACTGCGATTGCATCTGTAGGCGCTAATGCGGCTGCGAGGGCAAAACATGCAGGAAAAGGAATAATCGGAATCATCCAATGAATGAAATAGCCTAAAATAGCTACAGTTAAAAATACTAATCCAACAGAAAGTAATAAAATTGGTTTTCTAACTGCCCATAAAGCTTTTTTATTAACATTTGCCCCATCATTAAATAAAAGAGGTGCCATAAAGAGAAGAAGAAAAAGTTCCGGATTTAATTCGATCGAATGTCCGGATAATGGAATAGCTAAACAAATTCCTAAACCAACTTGAATAAGTGGTACTGAAATACTAGGAATTAATCTACTAACTACATTAGAAATAAAAACGCCACTTAACATAAATAAAATGAATTCAAAGATTTCCATATTAGCTTGCCTCTTGTATTAGTACGTAAAAGATTATTTTTGCTAAATAGTATTAAGTAAAATTAACATTTATATTCTAACCTATGATTTATCTAGTCTAGAAATTATGTTGTTGAATGTTCCCAATTACCTTCTTTATTTAGAGAAAGATTGTTTACTATTTAAAAGTATATAATTGAATAATTAAACTTAAACTAAGTCATTAAATAATTCACAAGGTGCGAAATGATGAAAAAAATATATTTGACAACTATTTTAAGTGCGTTACTATTCTTTAGTTTTACATCATTAACATTTGCAGATATGCCGAATAATGTTTCGGCCACACTTACAGTTCAAGTAAGTCCCTCTTCTAATTCCACTGATTCGATAGATGAGGTTACACCAATAAAAGGAGCAAGAATTATTGTTATCAATTCATTAGGTAAAGTGATTGGAACAGAATTGACGGATTCAAATGGAACTGCAAAATTACAAGTAACCGTAACAAAGGATTTTCGTTTTCCAAAAAAGGAAATGGGTGAAGTTACGCTTATTACAGTTGCAAATGATTATAATGAAAACATCAACTTTAGTGTTCCAATCAATGAATTTAATGACCATACTGCAAAAGTCTTCGTATCACTTTGGAAAGTGGATCAAAAAAAAAGAAATGAACCACAATTTAATAATGGCTCATTTCATCGGTTAACAGTATTTGAGATGTTAAACTATTATGCCGAACAAGTTGGATTAGCGAAACAAAATATTACTATGTATGAAGGAACAACTCCACCATGGGGTCCAAGTATTAAGAACTAGTTTTATGTTCTTACTTGATGATTTCGATTCAGTTAGGAACAATATCGGTAAAACAAAATCTAATTTCACCTGTATAAATATCTGCAGATCGTTTCTTTTCACCAATCTCAAAATGAATTGGAGTATTAAAAATCGGTCCATCAAACACAAATGAGTGATATTCACCGTTTTCACCACAAGGGTCAACTTCTTTTGGAAGTTCGTCTATAAACTGTTTATCGATCACTTTGCCTGAAAATTCTTCAGATAATCTAGTTAAATCTACACAAGTAATAATCGTTTTATACCCTAATGATAGAAAACGTCTAATCACGTTTGATGTACTTTCACCCCAAAGAGGAAAAATTGGCGTTATTCCTAGTGGTTTTAACATTTCCTCTCGGTACTTTCGGACATCTTCAAGAAAAAGATCTCCAAACGCAACATATTCAATCCCTTGCTCTATTATTTCTAAATTAACCTTTGTCATGATCTCTTGGTATAACTCATTCGAACAATTTTCTGGAATCCAAATTTTCCTTAATGGAAGTCCAATTGATTTTGCTTGAGCCTCTAATAATTCGACTCTAACCCCATGAATACTAGTACGGTTAAATCCTTCCGTTACAGATGCTATTAACAATACGACTTCGAATTCATTTGAATGCATTAAATCATGTAAAGCCAATGTTGAATCTTTTCCACTAAAAGATACTACTATTTTTTTCTTCAAATTTTGATTGCCTCCCCTTTTTAGAAACCTTGCTACTTAAATATTATAAACGCAATTTGGCCACTTTTAGTAGAGGTTTGCATTAATCTTTAAATTAATGACTTCACTAAAAATCCAACAAAACGTTAATTAAATTTACATAATTCATATCTTTTAATTGATAAAATACAAGTATATTACTCTCAGTTAATTTAACTTCTTCCTACTCACATAATAAATCGGATTTACAAAAATATCGTCAAACTAATACATACTGAATCAAGCAATAGAGAAAAATAAAATTGACATACAACCATAGGGTGTTATAATAATAAATAACACCAAATGGTTGTATAATTTTATTTTTTAGGAGGCAACAAAGGGATGGACAAGCAAGCTCAAGAAATGTTCTTAAATTTTATTTTACAAAGAGTACAAGAAGGCAAAGAAAATGAAGCAAAAGAGATTCTTTTAGAAAACTTCAAGAAACAAGATGAAGGTACTTTTTCTTTAGAAGAAGTTCAACAATTTGTTCCAAAAATGATTACTCTATTAAAACCAGATAAATTAGAAGAAGTTAAAGCAGTTGTCATGCAATTTGCTGGCAATTTCGGTAAATAATATTAAAAAAAACTCTGTCAATCAGAGTTTTTTTAATTTTTGTTTTGTAAAAAAGACATCAATTCTAAACCTTAAAAAATATTGGCGCAAAAGTAAAGTTATTATTAATAACTTTTATAAATTTGTTCCCTATTTTTCTAAATGTCGCTCATAAATTAAAAATGAATAAAGCCGATAAATTATCGGAATTACCGATAAAATTGACAAATAAATCCTCGTTTCATCATTTATAAAAAATGATACGATGAAGACAACGATCGCTATAAAAGTAAGAAAGTTCCCAGAGAATCCATTAATTGGCTGATTATTTAAAATAAGTGTTTTTGCTCCCTTTAAATCTTTCGCATAACAATCTACGTGATATGGAACTACTTGAAAAAACATTGTTGCAGTTACAAGATCTCCTCTTATCCTTATTTCCTGAGAGCAACGATCACAATGCACAGTGTTAGACAAATCACCCACTCCTTACCATGTATTAATAAGTATAGATTCATTAAAGAACTTTCTAATCAGTTCAATAGAGTATAATCACTTTCGTTTCATAGACTCCGCTTCATCAACTGTCAATTTTCATTTAAATGCTTATGTATAAAAAGATATTTAACTAGGTAAAATTCATTTTTATTTTCATCTTTAATGAGGCTTTAAACGTCTACTAGCTCACTCAAATCTCACCTATTAACAGCTTTTTTAATAGAATGGTAATTTCATTAAACAAACTACTGGCCCCAAATTAAACTATTGAAATTTCATTCCGCTAATAATTAATCTTTCTTAATGATCTATCATGATTGAAACCACCTAGAAATTAAAAATGACCTCAATTTAACTCTTCTATATTTCCCATTCTCTTTCCCCCCTTTTTCATTAAAATTTCATTAAATCACTACATTTTTTCAGAAATCTACTTTTAGCTTGAATTTTTTCTTTAAAGAATAGTAACTTACAAATCATTTCCTTGAATAGAAATACTTGGAAAAAATAATACTATCTTTTAGAATTTATTTTTTAATTTAGCATATGGAGGGATTAAATTGAGTTCAAAGAAAACTGGGAGTGAGCATGATCATAATTTAAATGGAACTTTTATTAGTGTTCTCGTACTAGGTGTTTTCATTGTCATTTTATGGTTTAGCTTCTATGCATTTTATTTAAGTCGTTAACTAGGAGAATTTACATGCATCTACATAAATACGAAAAAATTTGGCTAACATTTGGAGGAATTTCTTTAATTGTTTTTCTAGTCATTATCGGTGTAACAGCTTTTCGTTCCCATCTTCAACCAGCGGGTGGTATGGACACAGTTAATCCGCAAACTGTTGAAAATACTGCACCTTTCAATCATCCAGGTGTGTATGCAAAGGATGATGGTACTTATGATGTTGTTATACTTGCAAAAACATTTGCTTATGAACCAACTAAACTAAAAGTTCCAGTTGGAAAGAAGATTCGATTCGTTTTAACGAGTACAGATGTAAATCATAGTTTTTCGATCGTTCATACAAATGTAAATATGATGGCTGTTCCTGGTCAAATTAATACGAAGGAATATTCGTTTAAAAAGCCTGGAAATTATTTAATTTTATGTAATGAGTATTGCGGAACAGGTCATTCGTTTATGCAAACAACAATTGAGGCGGTGAAATAATGAATGAAATGATTGGAAAATCAGATCGTAAACTTGCATTAACTCACATTATAGTTGCATATATTGCGTTTTTACTAGGTACTTTTGCTGGTTTATTGCAGGTATTTGTTCGAAACAAAGCACTTGAACTACCAAAGTGGCTTGATTACTATCAAGTTTTAACTGCCCATGGTATCTTGCTTGCTATTGTCTTTACTACATACTTTATTTTTGGTTTCTTGATTACAGGAATGAGTAAAACGCTAGGTGACTTCGGCCCAAAAGTAAAGTCTTTTAGTTGGGTTGGTTTTATTGTCATGACAATTGGTACGATCCTTGCAGTTATCATGATTCTTTCTGGTCAAGCATCTGTATTATATACTTTTTATGCCCCACTTCAGGCTAGTGCTTGGTTTTACGTTGCTTTAGCACTTTTTGTCGTTGGCACTTGGATAACTGGATTTGCGCTAGTTGGCCAATATGTTGCTTGGAAGAAAAAAAATAAAGGAATGATAAGTCCGCTAATTGCTTTTATGACAGTTGCAACGATTGCTTTATGGGTAATCGCAAGTCTTGGTGTTGCTGCGACAGTACTATTTCAATTTATACCGTGGGCTTTCGGTTGGGTTGATACAATTAATGTAGAATTAAGTCGTTCGCTTTTTTGGTTTTTTGGTCATCCACTTGTTTATTTTTGGCTGCTCCCTGCTTATATTGGTTGGTATGCAATTATGCCAAAGATTGTTGGCGGAGAAGTATTTAGTGATTCACTTGCACGATTAGCATTTATCTTATTCCTGTTATTCTCAATTCCGGTTGGGTTTCACCATCAACTTCAAGAACCTGGGATTTCAAGTTTCTGGAAATTCCTCCAAACGGTGTTAACATTTATGGTAATTATCCCTTCGTTAATGACTGCTTTCTCTATGTTTGCGGTATTTGAAATCTCAGGAAGGAAAAAAGGTGCAAGAGGGCTATTCGGTTGGTTCTTTAAATTACCTTGGAAAGATGTTCGCTTTACATCACTTTTCATAGCAATGCTATTTTTTGCTCCTGGTGGTGCAGGTGGGATAATAAATGCAAGTTATCAACTAGACGAGATCGTTCATAATACACTTTGGATTGTAGGTCATTTCCATATTACAGTTGGTACACCTGTCGCTATGACATTTTTCGGATTAACTTTTTGGTTAATTCCTTATTTAACAGGGAAAAAACTTACAAAAGAAATTCAAAGATTAGCGTTTATCCAAATTTTCACATGGGCTATTGGTATGTTTTTAATGTCAACAACAATGCACATACTTGGCCTCTACGGTGCTCCAAGACGTACTTCATATACCGATTATATGGGACATCCGGCAGCAGCCAAATGGTTTACTGGCGTTTTCACAAACCATTTTACAGTTGCAGTTGGTGGTTCAATCTTATTTTTATCTGCTTTGTTATTAATTTTTATTGTCGCTCAATCAATTTTCGCTTTACCGACAGCTCAATCTAAGGAAGAATTAGTAGAATTCCCAGTTGCTGAAAGTAATACTGAAAACACGCCACGTATTTTAGAAAATTGGTGGTTATGGATTGGGGTATCGATTGTATTAATCTTAATTGCTTATACAATTCCATTATCACATATGATGCATCAACATCATCCGACAGGATCAGAGGGCTTCAAAACATGGTAGGAGTGAATTAAATTGTTCATTTTAACATTTTCATTAATCCTAGTAGCAGTAATCAGTATCATTATTTTTGTTGATTTAACAACAAAAGAAGAATAGTACTGTTTTCACTTTCATGCGTAAAAAAACAACCTTATTCAGTTTTTGAATAAGGTTTTTTCCTTTTTATGCTAATTTTATTAACTTACTTTCTTACTATGACTGTTTTTAGTAGATGATAATTTTTTATTTGTAGTTCCAGAACTAGAAACCCAGTAAGCCGCTCCAACAAAAAGACTTCCACCTATAATATTGCCAATTGTAACTGGTATTAAATTTGAAACCATTCCTGCGAATGTAATTGTTTCAGGGTGTTTGATTAATAAAGAGATTGATAATAATGTCATATTTGCAATGCTATGTTCAAACCCTGAAGTAATAAATGCAAACAAGCACCAGAATACCATAATTAATTTACCAGATTCAGATTTCATTTTAAATGAACACCAAAGAGCTAAACAAACAAGAATATTACAAAGAATTCCACGTATTAGTAGCTCAACAAATGGAGCATTCATTTTTGCTGATGCTGCATTATTAATAAAATCTGCTACACCACCATTAGCTAATCCAGAGTATACAAACAATACAGCTACAAGTACTGAACCTAATAAATTTCCAAGATAGCTATAGCACCATACTTTCAAAGTATCAGTCCAACTCACCTTTTTTTCTAACATGCCAATTGACATAATCATGTTATTTCCCGTAAATAAATCTGCTCCAGCCATAATGACTAAACTTAATGCAATTCCAAATGAAACACCCATAATAATTTTTGTTCCAGCAAAGGCAGTGGGAGCTAGTAATCCACCAATTGTGAAGATTAATATAATACCTAATCCTACAAAAAAGCCTGCCATCATTGTAGGAACCATATATTTTGTTTTACTTGAATTTACTTGGTTTGTCCTAACTAAAGCTGCATTTCCAATTGTATCTATAATTTCTTTCAAATTTATCACCCTTTATTTAGACTTTTTACCTTTTCTTGAATACGTTCTATAAGTGCTTCACTCATTAATTCATCAAATTGTAAATTCTCACACAGGTGAAACTTTTCATTTTCTAGTGCAATGCGTCTCTTAATTTTTTCAAGCAGTAGACCTGTAAATAATAAATAGGGCATAACATAAATACTTTGAAATTCTTTACTCATCTTATTAATCATATCTTCTAACTTTGGTTTTCCAGCTGTTAAAAAAGCTGTCCGAACAGGTACTCCCATACGATCCTCTACAGCATTTCCTATTTGTTCAAGCATTTCAATTGGCTCAGTATCACTACTACCTCGTCCGACTAATAATATTGCAGAATGACTAGTTTCTTTTGCGACCATTACTCGTTTTTGAACTAATTGAATCATTTTCTCATGTACACCAAACGGTTCAGTTATTGTAATCTTCACTTGTGGAAATCGGTCTAATATAAGATTTAATTCGTCTGGTATATCTCGTTTAAAATGACCGGCTGCAAATAATAATACTGGTACGACTAATATTTTTTGCGCACCTTCTAAAATTACTTTTTCTAACGTTTGCTGAATGGTTGGCTCAACTAATTCTAAAAATGCATACTCTTGTTTTTGGACTGCAACGTTTTTGATGACTGACTGAATAAAGTGAATAAATTGTTCATTACCTTCTTGCCTACGACTTCCGTGTCCAATATAAACGACGGCATCAAACATGACTTCACTTCCAATCTCTAAGCAATAGTTGATCTTGTAGTTCTTCATCAACTTTTGTAAAACCACACTTAAATGCATATTCCTTAACTGATTCACCGATATATGCAAAAGGTAAATTTTTTAAAGCATGTTGATCTGTTTCATTTAATTCTTTTAATAACCAATCTACCGACGACTTATTTGGAAAAATAATTGACTCCCAATTCGTTTCATCTAACATTCTTTGATTTATTACATCAAAGCGAGAATCTGCAATAATTTTATGTGTTGCCAAAAATTTAGATTTAGGTGGCTTTGGGTCTTCCTTGTCTTGAGATCCAACAAATACTGTTGAGACTTCTTCATCAATGAACTTCTCTGCAAGAATTCCATACTTCGCAAGTACCTTACTTGTCTTCGAAGAAATTGACTCAATTCTCATTGGAAGTTTACGTACATCGTAATTTGATCTGTGCATATTAGAAATAAATAATTCCACACTTTCTGGCGTACAAAAAACTAATCTTTCATGACAAAATGCATCAACTAACTGATCATTTTCAATTGGAAGTTCAACCAATTTAAGTGTAGGAAAAGAATAAACCTCAGCACCATTCTCAGATAAATAAGCTTCTAGTCCATTCTTTTCTACTGTTGCAGTAGCTTTTGCCAATAAAATTTTTCGTCCAAAATATTTTTTCTTATCAAACCAAGCAAGCTTTGAGCGAAGTTTAACTACATCTCCAATAATAGTCATCGCAGGATTTGTAATTTTTTCTTTCTCAATATTTGATACAATTGTTTCAATCGTTCCTTCAACAACTTTTTGTTTTCCAATTGTTCCCCACTGTATTACAGCTACCGGAGTTTCTTTCGATTTACCATTTTGGATTAAATGCTTACATATTTTAGGGAGATTATTTACTCCCATGTAATATGCAAGTGTATCTCCTAACTGATCGGAACAATTTGATTCCTTTAAATCTTCATTTTCCAAACATTTATGTCCAGTTCTTAATGTAAAGCTTGTACTATATTCACGATGTGTGACTGGAATACCAGCATATGCAGCTGCAGCGATGCTAGATGTAATGCCCGGTACAATTTCATAAGGTATATTATGCTTTGAAGCTTCCTCTGCTTCTTCCCCTACTCTTCCGAAAACTGATGGGTCTCCACCTTTTAATCTAACGACATATTTACCTTCTTTTGCATAATTGACTAATGTTTGATTAATCATTTCTTGTCGCATAGTATGTCGATCAGGGAGCTTTCCACAGTAAATGAATTCACAATTTCCAGTCGCTTCTCGTAGTAATCTTGGATTTGCAAGTCGATCGTATAAGATTACTTCTGCTTCTCGAATACAATTCATTCCTTTTTCAGTTATTAAACCTAAATCGCCAGGACCAGCACCTACAAATGAGATAAATCCATCTTTTTTTGTCATAAGTTACACCATAATATAAACATAACCGTCAATTATTTCTGTTTCATATGTTTTTACAATTCCATCATCTGGTTTTTGTACTTCACCAGTTCTTAATGAAATTTTCCAGTCACGTAGCGGACAAAATACATATTCACCTGAAACAATACCTTCTGCAAGTGGCCCATTAGTATATGGACAAGTACTTTCGATTGCATATACTTCTCCGTTTGATAAACGAAATAAAGCAATTGATTCCCCTTTAATAACGATTTCTTTTCCTATTTGTATTGGTAATGATTCTACATCAATAACATTAATTTTTTCTGGTGTTGTGATCATATTATGGCTCCTCTCGATTTCGCTATTATTTTCTAATAACTTCATAAAGATCTAATTGATTCGTTAACGCTTGACCCCAAGCTTCTTCATATGTTGCTTTTGCTTGATTGAATTTCTCTACTAATGCATTTTCTTGTTCTTTATTTAACAACACTTCTTTAACTGTATCCACTCCAAGTCTTTCTACCCAAGGAGCAGTTCGTTCACCGTAAACGCCAGTTTCTCGATAGAATTGAACGTATGCTTTTGCCATATGAATTACTTCTTCTTCAGTTATAACAGTCGTTAGTTGATCACATTCTCTAACCTCTGTTCCACCATTCCCGCCAATATAAAGCTGATAGCCATTTTCCACGCAAATTACTCCAAAGTCTTTTGTCAGTACTTCAGCACAGTTTCTTGGACAGCCTGTTACACCCATCTTCATTTTGTGCGGAGTATCTACCATTTCAATTGCTTTTTCTAGTTGGATTCCTAATCCTAATGAATCTTGTGTTCCAAATCGGCAGAATCGATTTCCGACACATGATTTAACGTTTCTTAAGGACTTAGAATATGCATAGCCAGAACGCATCCCTAATTCTTGCCAAACCTTTGGTACGTCTTCTTTTTTTACACCATATAAACCAACTCGGCTTGCACCCGTAACTTTTACTAACGGTATGCTAAATTTATTTGCAACTTCACCAATTTTAATCAATTCATCACCAGTCGTAACCCCACCATACATTCGAGGTACAATAGAGAATGAACCATCTTTTTGAATATTTCCTTCCATTCTTTCATTTACGAAACGAGATGACTTATCATCATGATAATCATTTGGATACATCATTCTTAAATAATAGTTTAAAGCTGGTCTACATTTTGAACATCCTTCTTCACTTTCAAAACCTAGAACCATTCGAACTTCCCTAGGAGTTTGTAACCCTTTTTCTTTTATTTCATTCATAACTTCATCACGAGATAAGTGTGTACATCCACACATGCCTGGTTTTGCAGCATTTGGATCAAATGTATCACCAAGTGTTGCTGCTAAAATACTTTCAACCATTCCTTTACACTTTCCACAAGATGCTCCAGCCTTTGTGCAACTTTTCACATCTTCAAACGTAGTAAGCTCTTGTTCTAAAATTGATTGCACGATTGTGCCTTTCGTTACTCCATTACACCCACAAACTGTATCATTTGCACTCATGGATAGAACAAAGTCTTCTGCTGAATCCTCTCCTGATTTATGGAGAATCGAAGCACTTGTAAATTCTTTAATATTAGTTTCATTTTTCAGCATATTGAACAGTCGATTACCATCTGATGCATCTCCGTATAAAACTACACCAACAACTTTTTCATCCCTTACAATTACTTTTTTATAAAGACCAGCAAATTGGTCATTTATTACGATCGCTTGTGTATCATCTTCCTCGTGAATTAGTCCTCCGGAAAATAGATCACATCCTGAAACCTTTAACTGAGTTGATAATATGCTTCCTTTATATCCGTTGGTTGGGAAACCGGTTATATGATCTGCAAGTACAATCCCTTGTTCATACAACGGCGCTACTAATCCATAAGTAGTTCCATTATGTTCGGCACATTCACCTACAGCATAAATTGATGAATCAGATGATTGCATAAAATCGTTTACAAGAATTGCACGGTTTACATCAATTCCTGCATTTTTTGCTAATGATATGTTAGGTCTGATCCCAACTGCCATTACTACCAAATCACATTCTAAACTAGTACCATCTGAAAAATTAATGCCTTCTACACGATTTGTACCGTTAATCGAAACCGTCTGTTTTTCCATTAAGAAATTCATACCTTGAGCTTCTAAATCTTTTTTAAGCATTTTTGCTGCAGGTTCATCTAGTTGTTGTTCCATTAAAGTAGGTAGTAGATGGACTACATGAACTTCCATTCCTCGATCAATTAAACCTCTTGCTGCCTCTAAACCTAATAGGCCACCTCCAATTACAACGGCTTTCTTATATTTTTGTGCGCAATTTATCATTAGTTCAGTATCTTGAATTGTACGAAAACCGACTACTCCTTCAAGTTGATTTCCTGGAATCGGCAGTATAAATGCACTCGAACCAGTAGCTATAATAAGTTCATCATAAGAAATCATTTTTCCTTTTTCTGTTTCTACTATTTTATCTAAAGGTGAAATTTCCGTAACTCTTTCGTTTGTAAGTAATGTAATTTGATTCTCTTCATACCAATTCCAATCATTAATATTTATTTCATCAATTGTAGTTTTACCTTGTAGCACATTTGAAAGCATAATTCGGTTATAGTTCGGATGTGGCTCATCTCCAATGATTGTAATTTCAAATAAATTTTTATTTCTTTTTAAAATCTCCTCTATACAACGAACTCCTGCCATTCCATTACCAATCATTAATAATTTTCTTTTCATCTGCAATGTCCCCCAAAATAGGAATTGTGAAATTTTTCACATAAACTTCTAAAAAAAATTTTTTTTGATAACAAATCGTTTTACTAGTTGAATACAAGTTTAGTATAACGGATAATTTAAGTTTTCAAAGCAAATTCTTTGACAGAATTATGAACAAAATGTCATCAGACATTTCCCTTTAAGAAGTAAAATCCTCTAAGACTAAATTGACTTAGAGGTTTTTACTTCATATTTGACTCATGTTTATAAAATTTATTTCTTCTTTTGTTTTTTTTCTTCTTCTTTTTTTATATCTTCAATTTCTCTATATTTAACAATCTTTTTTACTAAATCAAACGGTAGTGGTTCATTTATTGGAAATTGAACAGACCCTTTTGCGCCTTTATAAACTGATAACTCTTCCTTAAATGCTGCAATTCCGCTTGCTCCAGGATAAAATCCTATGTGATTTTTAAATGCTGCAAAGTGTACTAAGTTTTTATTAAGCGCAAATGCAGGCATTTGATAACTAATTTTTTCAACTGCATTCGGTACAATTTCTTTAATTGTCCTTCTTAAAGCTTGTAATTTTTCTTGAATTTCTGGTTGAAATTGTGAAATATATTCATCAATCGTATCAAATGTTTTTTTTGTATTTTCCATAAATTCTCCTTTAATTAAATTATCCTACTTTTTCTGTTTTCTCTCCAGAAAGTGAATTAATTCTTCTAAGCGAAGGGAATAAATACATCCAAAGTCCAGCAACTACTATCGTCCCAAGACCTCCAACTACTGCTGCTGGAACAGTACCAATTAATCCAGCCATCGTACCAGATTCAAATTCTCCAAGTTGATTTGAGGTTCCAATAAATAGCGAATTTACGGCATTGACTCGACCTCTCATATCGTCTGGAGTTTGTAGCTGCACTAGTGAAGAACGGATTACTACACTGACTACATCAGAAGCTCCGATGATAAATAAAGCAATTAATGAAATGACTATATTTGTTGAAACTGCAAATAGCACAGTAGCCAATCCAAACACAATTAATGCACTAAATAATATCGGACCATATGATTTTTTTAGTGGAGAATACGCTAATATTAGTGACATGATTAATGCTCCCACAGCAGGTGCAGTTCGCATTAAACCTAATCCCCATGCACCCGTATGTAATATATCTTGCGCATAAATTGGTAAAAGGGCTGTAGCTCCACCTAGTAGAACCGCGAATAAATCAAGCGAAATCGTTCCTAAAATAATTGGATGTTTATATACAAATTCTAAACCCATTAGCATTGTTCGTAAAGTAACTGGCTCTGATTTTCGAATAAATTGACTATCTAATTTAATGAAGTATGTAAGGATTGATGAAAGTAATAAGGCAATTGCTGAAGTTGCATAAACATAAGCCGGCCCAACTGAAAATAATACTCCTCCAAGAGATGGCCCTAATATTTGTGCTGTTTGACCTGCAGAAGTACTCCAAGAAATAGCTTGTTGTAAAATAGACTTTGGAACTACTTGTGGCAATAAAGCTGATGAAGCTGGACCCTCAAAAGATCGGCAAGCACCGAGTATAAATGCAGCTACTAATATTTCCTCACGACTAAGCCAATTTGCATAATTTCCATATAAAAGAAGTCCTGCAATAAGCGCTTCAATCATTTGACATATGAAAACGATTTTTCGACGATCAACTCTGTCAGCGACCTGACCTACTACTAATGTAAGTAATACCATCGGAATAAACTGCGCTAGTCCTACTAAACCAAGACTAAATGCGTCATGAGTCAAATCATACATTTGCCATCCAATTGCAACGGATAACATCTGAAAAGACGTAGAGGTCATCATTCGCGAGATCCAGAAGTTCGTAAATGAAGTCCCTTTAAAAATAGATTTATTTGATGCAGACAAAATAAAACTCTCCCCTTTTTATCTCTTACATCTAGCAAAATGAATATTTATACTAGAGATAAAATTTAAATACAAATCATTATACTATTTTTACTCTGGATTAGTGGATTAATTCACCTTAACCTTAATGAATTTTAATAATTAGATGGGATAAAGCTATTACTAAATAAGTTTTTTTTATAAAATCTAAATCCTTTAAAACTGAAGTTTTAGAATACAACTTAACTGGTAAAGGGGCTTCCATTTTTAAATTTATTAATAATGCTGACTGTCTCGAGGCAAATATGGGGGTATTTTAGTGGCGTTTTTTAATTAAAGGTAATTTTATGATTCTGATTTTTAGGTATATAGTAGATTTTTTTATCAAACTAAGGTTATTTTGAATGAAATATAGAAAATTAATTAATTTTCTATATTAGACCGTCTATATTGAGGCAAAATGAAGCCAAAATACCCCAACGGGTATAACTATTATTATAGAATTTTGGGATTATAGGAAATTTAAATTAATGCAGTTTCTGATTTCCTAATTGCACGTTTTACACATTTATTTTCACTTCCCCATTAATGCAATTTCTGATTACATATATGCACCTTTCAAGCACTTATTTACACGGCGACATTAATGCTGTTTCTGATCCATTTTTCGTATGTTCACTCGCTTATTTTCGCTTAACATTTAGTATAAGTTTCTAATTACCTATAAAAAGAGCCAAGGATGCCCCTAAAGTTATACTTTCGGGACATCCTCTTAAAATATTACAAAACCAATTAGTGAACTGCAGTTGAAGTTAAAACAAAACCTTCATACCCACTCGAAGCAATTTCATCGCACTTTTTACGGTATGCTCCAACACCGCCTAAATAAATTTGAAACCCTCTTGGTTTTCCTTTAATATTTGCCCCGGTGTACCATGATTCGGTTTTAGTAAAAAGTGTCGCCTCGGCAACTTCTCGACAATGTTGACTCCATGCATTTTCTGCTTCAATATTAGCTTCAATTACATCGATGTCCTTTTGTCGTAAGAACTGAATACAATCCGCAATCCATTCTACATGTTGTTCGATTGAAACTGGCATATTACTTAAAACTGAAGGACTTTCAGGGCCAGTGATCATAAACATATTAGGAAATCCTGCGTTAGCAATTCCAAGATAGGTTCTCGTTTGAGCTCCTCCTGCCCATTTTTCTTTTAATGTAACTCCATCTTTTCCTTTTATATCGATCTTCATTAACGGACCGGTCATCCCATCATAACCAGTAGCAAAAATAATAACATCTAATTCGTATTCATTATCTTTAGTTTTCAAACCAGCAGGTGTAATTGATTCGATTGGATCGCTCTTGACATCAATTAATGTAACATTATCACGATTATATGTTTCATAATAATTCGTATCAATAATTGGACGTTTTGTACCATAGTAATAATATGGCATTAATTTTTTGGCAACTTTAGAATCATGTACTATTTCACTAATTTTTGAGCGGATAAACTCAGCAACTGTTTCATTTGCTTTTTCATTCAGTGTAAGGTCAGTAAATGCTCCAAAAAGTCCAAGTCCGCCATTTTTCCAAATATCTTCGTATTTTTGAGTTCTTTCTAAATGATTAACCTCTAGTGCAGATTGAGTTGGTACTTCAGTAGGTTGACCGCCAGTAGATTCTCGCATTTGTTTTTTAATTTCTTTAAAATTTGCTTTAGTATTTCGGATATATTCTAGGTCATAAGGATGATTTCTCGCAGGTGCACTATATTGAGGTGTTCGTTGAAATACAGTTAAGTGAACTGCTTGCTGTGCAATCACTGGAATAGCTTGTACACCGCTCGATCCTGTTCCAATGATTCCAACGCGTTTACCTTTTAAATCAACTTCTTTATCTCTTGGCCAGTGACCTGTATGATACCATTCTCCTTTGAATGATTCGATTCCTTTGAAGTCAGGCACATTTGCTGCTGATAAACATCCAACACCCGTAATAAAGTATTTTGCCGTTACGTTCGTGTTGTTTTCAAGTTTAATATTCCATAAATTATTTTCAGGATCATAGTGTGCAGATTGAACTCTTGTATTAAATTGAATATCTTTACGTAAATTAAATTTATCGGCTACAAAATTCAAATAGCTTAATATTTCAGGTTGCTCAGGATACCTAGAAGTCCATGTCCATTCTTTATATAATTCTTCAGAAAATGTATAATTATAGTAAATGCTTTCTGAATCACATCTTGCTCCTGGATAACGATTCCAAAACCATGTCCCGCCAACGCCCTCACCAGCTTCAAATACACGAGCCGAGATTCCATCCTCTCTTAAGCGATGGAGCATGTATAACCCCGAAAAGCCTGCACCAATAACAATTGCGTCAAAATGTTGAATGTTAGCTTTCATTTCAAATCCTCCTTCTTTAAATAAATTTTTTTAAGAATGGAATCAATCTTATCCTTTATTTAAAACCGTTTGATTCAATTTATTTAAAAACTCCTCAATTCGATTAATCGACTTCTCTATTCGCTCAGGAAACACCGCCATATTTGTAAAATATCCGTGAACAAGTCCTTCCTCACAATGCATCTCTACATTTACACCTGCATCTCTTAAACTCTGACCATATTTATTTCCTTCATCTCGAAGTACATCATTTTCTGCAGTAATAATAAGCGCAGAAGGTAGGTTACTTAAATCTTCAGATGAAAGTGGAGAAACATATTTATTTCTAGAGTCTTCTTCAGAATTGATATAATGGTTTCCAAACCAGATCATTAAATCGCGATCTAGTCCATACCCTTCTTGGAAATCAAAATACGATTTAGTATCATAAGTTAAAGCCGTAACAGGATATACAAGTACTTGTCCTAAAATATTAGGTCCGTTTTGATCTTTTGAAAGTTGCGATACAACTGCTGCAAGATTTCCTCCTGCACTATCCCCACCAACAACTAAATTAGAGGCGTTTCCATTAAATTCATTAGCATGCTCACTCACCCATTTTAATGCTGTATAGGAATCTTCAACTGGTATTGGAAATTTGTATTCTGGAGCAAGTCGATAATCGACAGAAACAACTATTCTATTCGTACGATTAGCTAGCATTCTACAACTTGCATCTGATGTTTCTAAATCACCTATTACCCAACCGCCACCATGGTAATACACAAATACTGGAAATGGGCCTTCCCCCTCTGGAGTGTATACCCTAATCTTAATTTGGTCATCTTGTCCAACTGAAACTTTTCGATCTTCAATTTTCGCTAACGGAGCTAGTTCAACTTCTACAGGTGGTACACTTGCAAACATTTCTCTTACTGCATTTGGTTCCATTTTGTGAATCGCTGGCATTTGATTAAACATCTCCACATATGCTCTTGCTTTTGGATCTAAATTAGCCACTATACATCTCCCTTTCACATTCGAATTTTGTTTTACTTTACGAGATCCTATATCTCAAAAAGCCTATCTAAAGAATATAATTTTTAGTATAATTAGAATATTCCTAATTTTGCATATATAACATCCCTAAAAAGGAGATGATAAAGTGGTTTCTGACTATACCATACAAGAACAAATTAGAAAAATTGAAGTTAGTACTAGTCACGAAGAACATATGTACAACACCCTTGATCTGTATATGAATCTTTTTCCGGTAGAAAATGCATATTTATTTAGATATTCTCCTTTTGGATTTTTAGGAGAAGGTATCATATTAATTACTACGGATGGATTATCTCATATTCGTGAAATTAGAGATGATATTCGTTCACTACCGATTATTTATTCAGCAATTTGTGAAAGAAAAGCAAAATTTTGTTCTGGTATTGAATACTTAAAACAAACAAGTAGTAAATATATCTTCCCTTCTAGTGTCAGTTCCATGATTGCAGTGCCTATTTGTTTTGGGACAGTGGTTGTTGGTTATATTTGTTCAACAGAATTTAAAGATGAATTAAAAATGGATGAAAAATTATTATCGTCTTTTACATATTATGGTAAGTTAATTGGTAAATTTTTAGAAAATACAACTGGATCTCACCATTCAATTGAATTAAGTAAAAGAGAATTAGAAGTAATGAAGAGAATTGCTTGGGGTGAAAGTACGAAAGAAATGGCAGATTCAATGAATATTAGCGAACTTACAGTAAAACAATATGTGAAATCCGCGATCAAAAAGCTTGGAGCTAATAATCGCTCACACGCAGTTGGAGAATTAGTCCGTAAAGGGATTATCTCTTAATGAAAACGCTTTAAATACATAAAAAAAATACAATAATCCTTTCACCTCATAAAGATTAAAGATTAATTGTATTTTTTCATCCATATTAATCAAGGGAAATCCAATTATTTTTTATCGCAAAAATGACTGCGTTTAATCGGTCGGAAACTTGTAATTTATGAATTATATTTGAAACGTGATTTTTTACAGTTTTACTTGAGATATACAATTCATCACCGATTTGTACGTTCGAATAACCTTTACCTAGTAAATCTAATATTTCAATTTCTCTTTTCGTTAACAGATTATTCATTGCTTTATAGTCTAATTCTTTTCTTTTTCTACCACTCTCAATTAGTCGATTGTTTTCTTGTACAATTTTATTTGTTAATCGTGAATCTAGAAAGAATTGACCGTTTTGTACTTGTTTAACAATTTGAATTAAGTATTGTTCATCTATATCTGTTAAGCATATTCCATTAACTCCGATATTCATCAAGTCCACAATTTCTCTGTAATCTATATTATTTTTTATGATGATGATCTTGATTTTCTTATCACGCAACTTTAATAATTGCGATTTATTTACCATTTCTTCATTTTTTACATGACAAATAAAATAAGTTTCATTTAATTCCCCTGTATTGATATGATGGAAATCTATTTTTCTTACATTTAATTTATGATGCTCTAATATGGTACAAATTCCAGAAACGAAAAGTGTATTTTCAACAAAAATAAATGTTTTATTTTCTTGGTGATTGATTTCATTATAAGTAAACATTTTATTACCACCTTTAACGCTAATTATATCCAATTACCT
>NZ_JBHJTJ010000055.1:0-19632 GCF_042267765.1 Gottfriedia sp. NPDC056225
GAATTTAATAGAATATAGTAATATATATTAATAGGAACTACTCGCAAAAGTAGTATTTTTTTATGGGGGGGTAAAAATGAACTTTGAACAACTAGAATATGTTGTAGGTATTGCTAAAGAAAAGTCGATTTCAAAAGCAGCGAAAAAACTGCATATTTCTACTTCTGGGGTTAGTCAAGCCATCACCCAACTTGAAAGAGAATTAGAAATTAATATTTTTAATCGATCTAGAGGCGGAATTACCTTAACTCTTCAAGGAGAGTTAGTTTTATCTAGATCAATTGAAATTTTAAATAATTTAAAAGAATTAAAAGATCAGCTTTCGGATTTCAAGGATACGAGAGGTAAGCATATTAAAATCGCATGTGCACCTACTTTTACTTATACAATTCATGATGTTTTAAAAAAGTACTCTGACATAAACGCTAATGTTACGATTGAATTAATTGAACAAGGAACAAATCAAATCATTAACAATTTGACCAAAGAAGATTATGACTTAGCGCTAGTAGTAGCTACAAAATCAGAGTTAGAGAAAGAACATAATTTAAATTTCGAATATTTAAGTAAAGGAAATGTTTGCATTGTTGTAGGGAAAGGTTCACCTTTGTATAAATTAGATCATGTAACAGCGAATGATTTACTTAATCAAAAGGTTGTTATGTATAATTTTTCCAATAAAGGCTTTCTTCAATTAGCCAAAAAATTTAAAAATGTAATTGTTCTAAAGTCGAATCGTACAATGACTCTAATCGAAATAATTAAAGAAGGAAGAGTTTTTACTTATGTGCATAATACAACATTAAAAAATTTTCCTGAAGTTATAAGTGGTGAATTAAAAGTAATTCCAATTAAAGAAGCAGATTTTATTTCTCAGGATTTTTGGGTAGTATTTCCAAGCTCAAAAGAAAATACTTTTACTAAAAGTGACTTTATTAATTGTGTAAAGAACCATTTGGAAGGTAGTCCATAAAAAAAACGCTAATTATACAATGTAAAATTGTAAAATTAGCGTTTTTTTATTTAAGCTTTAGGATAGATCTTTTTTAAAGCTTCCTTCATATTCGGATTCGATTTAATTGTTGGACGAATTTTGCGAGCCATATCTTCCGCTTCATCAATTGTTTCAGCTTTGTTTAAAGCAAGTAAAGTACCAATGGCCACGATACCTGCACGAGTATTTCCCCCACCACAATGGAAATATACTTTTTGATCACTGTTAAATGCTTCAACTACGTTTTCAATTGCCCTTTTAAGAGTATTTGCTTGTTCTTCTGAATCATCTACAATTGGACTATGTACTCGATTAATTTCTGTGTCAGCTTCATAATTTTTTACTCGCAGATCAAAAACTATATCTGCATTTTCATGTTCCATCATTTCTTTTACATCATCAGCGCCACCGAAATAAATTCGGTCTTTTATTAGTTCTTGGTAGTTTTTATTGCTCATTTTATTTCCTCCATAAACAATGTATATAAGAATAATACGGAAAAATTTATTTAATAATTTCACCTAATCTTTCCTTTATATTCCCTTCAAATAATCCTCCATGATAACAAATAATTTTTTCAATTTCCAAATCTAATAATGCTTCAACTGATTTAATTGATTGATTAATATCAAATGTGTATTGTGGATTTGAAGGATTCAGTTGACCGTTTTCAATCATTAAAGCATCCCCAGCAATTAAAGTTTTTGACTCTTTATGATAAAAACTTATATGTCCTGGTGTATGACCAGCTGTATCAATTACAGTAATTCCGCCACAAATTAGTAATTCAGTTCCAGGTATTAACACATGATTAACCTTTCCTTTTGGTGGGTTCTCAAGTCTGTTTTTGAATGCATTTTTAAATTCGTCTGTTGCTTCGTCTGGTAGTGAAGCTATAGCTCTTTCAATCGATTCAGGTGTAATTTTAATTAGCAATTTATCACCTTGTATATAAGGTTTTTCAATTTCACTTGCAAAAACTTCAATCTGATTAGTAGACTCTTCTACAATAGAAGAAAGACTCCCAATATGATCGATATCTTGATGGGTAATAAGGATTTTGTTAAGTTTTTCAAAAGGAACTCCTACTTGTTCAAAACAATTTCGAAATTCATTCAATTGCCCGGGATAGCCTGTATCAATTAATACAACATCTTCATCATTCCAAATTAAAGTTGGATGTATCGTATTGATCATTCCGTTCGTATTCATTGTAATACTTAACATTTGGATATTATTTTTGCCGATCAAAAAAATCACTCCTGTACAATTAATCATTTCAATGTATATCGTAACGACAAACAGGAATCAAGTCAACAGTAAAATTATTAATTATATCATAAAAATTTTTATTTGTCAATGATAAACGAACATGAAATTATTAGCAATAATACAAAAAACTAGACATACTAAATTTCAGTATATCTAGTCGCGTTTTCAAAAGAGAAATTTCCTTTAACCTACTCTTAAAGAGGAATATTTCCATGCTTTTTATTTGGTCTTGTCTCATTTTTTGTACTTAACATTTCTAATGACTGTTTTAATACTTTACGTGTTTCTCTTGGATCGATAACATCATCAACCATCCCGTGAGACGCTGCAACATAAGGGTTCGCAAACATTTCTCTATATTCTGAAATTTTTTCAGCTCGAGTAGCAATAGGATCGATGCTCTGATTGATTTCTTTTGCAAAAATAATATTGGCTGCTCCCTCTGGTCCCATAACTGCGATTTCTGCATTTGGCCAAGCATAGACAACATCTGCACCAATCGCTTTGGAATTCATCGCTACATACGCACCTCCGTACGCTTTACGCAGGATTACAGTTATTTTAGGTACAGTAGCTTCTGAATAAGCATATAAAATTTTAGCACCGTGGCGGATAATGCCTCCATGCTCTTGATTTACCCCTGGGAAGAAACCAGTAACATCCTCAAATGTGATTAATGGAATATTGAAAGAATCACAGAATCGGATAAATCTTGATAGTTTATCAGAAGAATTAATATCAAGGCCACCTGCCATAACTTTTGGCTGATTTGCAATTATTCCTACTGTATTTCCATCAATACGACCAAAACCGATGACGATATTTTTAGCAAAGTTTGGTTGTACCTCCATAAAATCGCCACTATCAAGTATTTGTTCGATCACTTTTCTTACATCATAAACTTTTGTTGATTCAATTGGAACTAAATCAATTAAGTCTTCACGCCAATCATCTTTTTCAAAGAATGGTACACCTGCTGGCTTTTCATTATTATTTTGAGGTAAAAAGCTAATTAATCTACGAACCTGCTCTAAAATTTCTGGCTCACCTTCTTCAGTGAAATGTGCTACACCGCTAATCGAAGAGTGAACTTTTGCTCCACCTAGATTTTCACTTGAAATTTTTTCTCCAGTTATTGTCTCAATTACTTTTGGTCCAGTAATAAACATTTGGCTCGTTTTTTCAACCATAAACACAAAATCAGTAATAGCAGGTGAATAGACTGCACCTCCTGCACATGGTCCCATAATAACTGAAATTTGCGGAATTACACCAGAATAGATCGAATTGCGATAAAAAACATGACCGTAACCGTCTAATGAAACAACACCTTCTTGTATTCTTGCACCACCTGAATCATTTAGGCCAATGATTGGAGCACCAACTTTTGCTGCTAAGTCCATGACTTTTGCTATTTTAATAGCGTGCATTTCACCAAGTGCGCCACCAAAAACAGTAAAGTCTTGTGCAAAAACATAAATTAAACGGCCGTGTACTTTACCGTAACCAGTAACAACACCTTCACCGGGACTTTCCATTTTATCCATTCCAAAATTTGTTGCTCGATGTTTGATAAAAGGATTTAATTCAACAAATGTATCTTCATCTAACAGAAGGTTGATACGCTCTCTTGCAGTTAATTTTCCTCTATTATGCTGCGAATCTATTCGGTCATCTCCACCGCCAAGTTCAATCGTTCTTTTACGATCCATTAGTTCATTAATTTTCTCATATGCAGTAGTCATAACTTTATTCAACTTCCTTTCTAGTAACACTTGATGATGGTTGGCATAGCTCAATTAAAACTTTATTTGTTGAATTAGGATGAAGGAAAGCAACTAGACTCCCATGTGCACCTTCTTTTGGAATTTCGTTAATCAGTTTAATCCCTTGTTCCTTGATGATTTCTAATTGTTTCTCACAATCTTCTGTTTCTAAAGCGATATGGTGAATTCCTTCACCCTTTTTCTCGATAAACTTGGCAATTGGACTTTCATTGCTCGTAGCTTCTAAAAGTTCAATTTTCACTTCACCAATTTCGATAAATGCTACACGCACTTTTTCACTTTCAACCGTTTCGATTCCAATCAGTTTTAAGCCGAGTATATTCGTATATAATTGAATAGAAGTCTCTAAATCTCTTACAGCAATGCCGATATGATTTATTTTTTTAGGCTTTGTCTCGATCATTACAATAACTCCTTTCTATTGCCTTCAAAAATTGATAATAAATATTTCGCAGCTAACGTTGCAGTTAACTCCCCGTTTATAATTGAACTTTCGATCGTTTTTAAATTTTGATTAACACCTTCGTGGTTTATAAAACTATGTTTCAATTGTTCATAAACCATGTTGTACATCCAGTCAATCATTTGCCTTTGACGGCGCTCAGAAAAGTAGCCTGATTCAGTCGTCGTCTCTTTAAACAACTTAATTTCAGTCCAAATCTCGGCAATGCCTTCACCGAGTAACGCGGAAACTGTATATGCTTTACTAATCCATCCTGGCGTTGAAGGCTGTAACAAATGTAAGATTCGATTAAATTCAGCTTTCGCAGCTTTGGCCTTAATCTTGTTTTGGCCATCAGCTTTGTTGATCACAATCGAATCTGCAAGTTCCATAATTCCTTTTTTTATGCCTTGCAGCTCATCACCTGCACCAGTTAGCATTACTAAAAGGAAAAAATCGACCATCGAACGAACTTGTACTTCACTTTGTCCAACACCTACAGTTTCGATCAAGATTACATCGTAGCCTGCTGCCTCACAGACTAACATTGATTCCCTCGTTTTACGTGCTATTCCACCAAGTGATCCTCCTGAAGCAGATGGTCTAATAAATGCGTTTGGATTCTTTGAAAGTGAATCCATTCTAGTTTTATCTCCTAAAATACTACCTTTAGTAATTGTGCTACTTGGATCAATTGTTAAAACAGCAACTTTATGTCCTAGTTCACACAAATATGATCCAAAGCTTTCTATTAAACTACTTTTACCGGCTCCTGGAACCCCAGTTATTCCAATCCGGATGGAGCGACCTGAGTGAGGTAGTAATCTAGTCAACACATTTTGGGCGGTAATCATATGTGTTGACGAATTACTTTCAATCAGTGTAATTGTTTGGGCTAAAATCGTGCGATTCCCCTCAAGTACGCCATTTACATAGTCGTCTTCTGAAAGCTTTTTCTTGCGTTTATTTTCATAATCCATTTAAATTGAATCCTCAAGTCGACGATTGATTTCTTGGATAACTTTTTGTGCTGCTACTGGGATAACAGTACCAGGTCCAAATATTGCTGCAGCTCCGTTATTTAATAAAAATTCATAATCACCAGCTGGTATTACACCTCCAGCAACTAGGACAATATCCTCACGACCCAACTTTCTCAGCTCTTCCATTAATTGTGGCAGCAATGTTTTATGACCGCCTGCTAAAGAGCTCATTCCAATAACATGAACATCATTTTCAACTGCTTGAAGTGCTGTTTCTGCAGGTGTTTGGAATAATGGTCCGATATCCACATCAAAGCCTAAATCTGCAAATGCAGTTGCGATTACTTTCGCACCACGATCATGCCCATCTTGTCCTAATTTTGCAATCATAATTCTTGGACGACGACCTTCTGTTTCTTCAAAATCATCAGCCATCTTGCGTACAACTTCGATTTCGTCTTTTTCGCCATATTCTGCACTATATACGCCCATGATTGAACGAATGACTGCTTTATGACGACCTACTACGTTTTCATAAGCATCCGAAATTTCACCTAATGTTGCACGAGCTCTAGCTGCTTCAACTGCAAGCGCTAACAAATTACCTTCTCCCGACTCAGCAGCTTCCGTAATTGCGGCTAATGCTGCTTGAACTTTTGCTTCATCTCTTGAAGCTCGTAGTTCACGTAAACGCATAATTTGCGCTTCACGAACTGCAGTATTATCAACTTCTAAAACATCTAATGGATCTTCTTTTTCAAGGCGATATTTATTTACACCAATAATCGTTTCTTTCCCTGAATCAATATGAGCTTGGCGTCTTGCAGCAGCTTCTTCAATTCTCATCTTTGGTAAACCAGTCTCAATTGCTTTTGCCATTCCACCTAATGATTCAACCTCTTGAATATGCGCCCATGCTTTACGAACTAATTCATTTGTTAACGATTCGACGTAATATGAACCACCCCAAGGGTCTACTACATTACATATTCCAGTTTCCTCTTGTAAATATAGCTGCGTATTTCGTGCGATTCGTGCAGAGAAATCTGTAGGTAAAGCAATCGCTTCATCTAAAGCGTTTGTATGAAGTGATTGCGTATGGCCTAACACAGCCGCCATCGCTTCAATACAAGTACGAGTTACATTATTAAAAGGATCTTGCTCGGTTAAGCTCCATCCAGAAGTTTGTGAATGTGTTCGTAAGGCCATTGATTTTTCTTTCTTTGGATTAAATGATTTAATTAATTTTGCCCAAAGTAAACGACCTGCTCGCATTTTGGCAATTTCCATAAAGTAATTCATTCCAATGCCCCAAAAAAACGATAATCGAGGAGCGAATGAATCAATATCGATTCCCGCTTTTAATCCTGTTCGTACATATTCCAATCCATTTGCTAACGTATATCCAAGTTCGATATCAGCAGTTGCCCCTGCCTCTTGCATATGGTATCCAGATATACTGATACTGTTAAACTTAGGCATATGTTCTGATGTGTAAGAAAAAATATCAGCAATAATACGCATTGATGCTTCTGGTGGATAAATATATGTGTTACGAACCATATATTCTTTCAAAATATCATTTTGAATTGTTCCTGTAAGCTGAGACTGATGTACACCTTGTTCTTCAGCAGCAACGATATAAAAGGCTAAAACTGGAAGTACGGCACCGTTCATCGTCATTGAAACTGACATTTTATCCAAAGGAATTCCATCAAATAAAATTTTCATATCTAAGATCGAATCGATTGCAACTCCTGCTTTTCCTACGTCACCTTCTACACGAGGATGATCTGAATCATAACCACGATGCGTAGCTAAATCAAAGGCAATTGATAATCCTTTTTGACCAGCAGCTAAATTTCTTCGATAAAATGCATTACTCTCTTCTGCAGTAGAAAAGCCAGCATATTGACGAATTGTCCAAGGTTTGTTTATATACATCGCTGGATAAGGTCCTCTTAAAAATGGAGCAATACCAGATACATAGCCTAAATGTTCCATATTATTTAGATCATTTGAATCATATAAAGGCTTTACATCAATTTGTTCTAACGTTTTCCAATCTTCATTATTAATTTCAATCGATTTAGGAGGAGTTATATTTGGTTCTGAAAATGCTGTTTTAAATGGTATTTTTGTAAAGTCTGTTAGTTTGTTCATTTCATAAACCCTCCATTCTGTTGCAGATTTACTAATGTTTCAAAATTATTAACAGTAATATTGATGAAATCATCAATTCCATATTGTTTAAATAAATTCATTTCCTCTATTGATGGTTTTCCAGCTAATAGTATTTTTGTATCTGGATTTTGTCCTTTAATCTGCTTACAAATAGTCGGTACATTCTCTGAATATTGATCATCGGTTGAGCAAACTACTACAATAGTAGATTCTGAATTTTTAAATGCATCCACTATTTCATCAATAGAAGTAAACCCTTTATTTTGTAAAACCTTAAATCCACCAACTTCAAAGAAATCAGTAACAAAATCTGTTCGTGGTTTATAAGCTGCAACTGGACCAAAATTTGCTACAAAAACCCTTGGGAATTCACCATTAGCATCCTTAAACTTTTGAGAATTTTGACGTAATTCCTCATAAGATTGTGCGCCTCGATGAATTGTTAACGGGTTAACAATTAGGCCATCTGATTTTTCTAAATTCATTGCATGTAATATATTCACGATTGCTGCACCATTATTTGCCGCATCAATTGTATCCTCTACTGAACTACCATTTAATGAAATTACTTCAGTTAAAAATTCTAAACTTTCATTTTTACCAGTTTCTAAGTTCACTTCATTCGAATTTTTTACACCTTTAGTTTCTAAAGGAATTTCATTCAAGTTTGGATAAATATTAGTTCCTATAAACTTATCTTTTCTAGTTTTTATATTGTTCAGTTTTTCTTTAGCTACTTTACTAACTAAATCCTGAGGTAAACCTAATTGGATTGATTTAAACATTCCGCCTTTTTCTTCAATCAGTTGGAAAAGTTCCCATACTTTCTCAGCTAAAGTATAAGTAAGTGATTCGATATACCATGAACCACCAGCTGGATCTGTCACTTTTGATAAGTTTGATTCTTTATCAAGTATTAAATGTGTATTTCTGGCAATTCGTCTTGAAAACTCTTCGGATGGTTTAATTGATTCATCAAACGGCGAGATATGAAGAGTATCTGTTCCACCAATCACTCCAGCAAATGCTTCAACAGTTCCACGGAGTATATTTACATAAGGGTCATATATTGTTTTCGTCCAGGCAGAAGTTCGAGAGTGAATTTTCATTTTTTGTGAAGCATCATTACCACCTAGTTCTTTCATAATTCTTGCCCATATCATTCTAGCCGCTCTCAATTTAGCAATTTCCATAAAGAAGTTTGATCCAATTGAAAATGAGAAAAGGATTTTTGAAGCAGCATCATCAAGCGAAACTTGTTGTTGATCCATTTCACGTAAATACTCTAGACCAGACGATATAGCAAATGCTAATTCATGCACTGCATTTCCACCAGCATCGTGGTATGGATGAGATTGAACTAAAATATTTCTTAGATTGGGTGTGTTTTTAACTGACCATTTTGTTATTTCGCCCATCATTTTGTAAGCATTTTCAATTTTATATGGAAGGGTCCCATCTTTTACTAAATTACTTAAAGGATCCGTTCCAATACAGCCTTTAATTTTCGTAAAATCGTAATTTTGTTGTTGCAAGTATGCGATAAACGTACCAAAAAAAGCTTGGCCGCCATTAACTGTTTCTATATATAAAGGAACTTCCTCTAAATTAATATTTTGGAAGGCTGTTCTAAAATCAGAAACTGATTTTAAGATTAATCCTTTTTTCGGATTTCCATTATTAGTTTCTACTGAATCATTTAGTCGGATTTTTAACATCGTTTGTCCTTTGTCTAAATCATGTCTTGCAACTCGGTTAAATTCCTCTGCTGAAGCACAATCTAGTTCCTGACAAATTTCCCATGCTTGATCCAAATAGCCTTGTCCATTTGTCCCTCTAACATATGGAAATTCTCCCGGTTGTGATTTTAAATAAGGATAGTTAGCGAGATCCTCATCACCATACATTGGTTTCAGAGCGATTTCTTCATATGTTTTTGTAACAAGCTTTTCCTCAATAGTGGCTCCTTTTAAGGATTTTTCTACAACATCTCTCCACTCTTGTGCAGTTGGCTTTGGGAATTCAGTAAATAAATTTTCTTCCAAGTTATGGTTCGAAGTTTTTGTATTTTCTGACATGTATAAAGCCACTCCTTTCTTTATCTCTTCATCTAATCAAAATAACTAGATTGTAAAGTCGATTATTCTTTATATTAAGAATACAAATGCAAAGAATAATTAAAAATTCGACAAACTATTTAGAAAATCCTCTAAAATTATGAAAATTATGCATTTTTTAAATGATTTTATTATTAACTATATTTAGAATTTTATTTTTAGGGTCGATGGGTAAAAATAAAACAGCTATTTTACCAAGTAAAAATAGCTGTTTTAATCGTTTTAAAAACGTATTAAATTTATAGTTCAAGGACTATTTGGTTTGACTTTGCTCTTGATACACAAGTTAAAATCATTTTATTACTTTTTCTTTGTTCGTCATCTAATAGAAAATCTTGGTGATCAACTTGTCCATCAATGACATTCACTTCACATGAGCCACATCTACCAACTCTACAAGAATATGGTATGTTTAATCCTTCATCTAGCAAAACATCTAATAGACTTTTATCTATTGGAACTTGTTTGGTCTTTCCATTCGATAGCTTTACCTCAAATGGTTTTGTGTCAGGAACTAATCGAGGCGTAAAAATCTCCATATGTACACTTGACTTAGGGTAGCCAAATGCATAAGCAGCTTCATTAAATTGCGAGATAAAACGATTAGGACCACAAAAATAGACATGTGTACCAATTGAATGTTCTAAAAGTGTTTCAACATTAAGTCGTCTAGGATTAATCTCTTTTGTAAAATAAAATGATGTTTTATCCCCATATTCTTCTATTAAGAAATCATAATACGCACAGCCTTTAATTGTTGATGAAGTATAATGCAGCTCAAACGATTTATTTTGACTTTTTAAATGCTTCATCATCGAAATAAATGGAGTGATCCCAATCCCTGCTGCATAAAATACATGATGCTTAGCTCTTTTACTTAATGGAAAGTGATTTTTAGGGTAGCTTATTTGTAGTTGATCACCTTGTTTAACGTGTTTATGCCAATATTCCGATCCTCCTTTTGACTCCGTACTTAGATGAATAGCAATTTTATAAGTGTTATCACAAAGCGAATGCTCAATTATTGAATAAGGTCTGCAAAACATTTCATTTCCTGCATTAACATATGTATTAATATGAGAACCACCACTAAAAGCAGGGAGATTAAATTGATCAACTGGAACAAAACTAAATTCTTTAACCTGTTCTGTTATTTGCTTTATTTCGCAAACACGCACTAGTATCGTATTCTCAATCAATACATACACCCCCATCTACAATTTAGCTATATTTCCTAAGTATGCATCATACAACGTTGAATAGTGATTAGAGACCGAAAGTAACAACTGGCAGTTTTGGCATTTAATTTCACAACCAAATTTTAAATTTACTAATTCTGTTAAACTATGACAACGACAACAAAAGACCTTTGAATTTAGCTCCCCATATCCAACATATTGGACCTCATCTTCAAAAAAGCCAACATCTTCAATGATTGGTCTAACATTTTTAAGTTCTTCCTTACTTAGTGCGATATATAAATAGCTGCCCATCTTCTGATTTTCCAACCAAGTCTTTATATTCGTTTTATATTGATTAGGACTTGTATCAAATCCAATAAATACAAAATCGAATGAATAGTTTTTCTCAAGCAGTTTTTCAAATATCGGTTGAATTTGCTCCATTCCCCGATGATTTGAACAGATTAAATATTTTCTTTTACCATCTATAAAACTAGCTTTTTCAACTATTAAATTATTCATCTCATCCTACCCTACTTCATCAAGTTTATTTTTTAAGTATGTTAAAACTTCTGTTTTATATGAAGATATTCCTTTATAATCTAAAATGAAATCTGGTAATTCACTTAATATTGTATAAAACTGTTTAAGCCATTCTTTATTTGAAGAAAATTGCTCTAATGATATTATGTGAGTATGTATGGTAAAAAGAAGTCCATTACTTACAGATAACCTAAATAGCTTTTGAACTTCAACACGTAAATGAACGAACTGCCCAACATTTTCACTAGTAACATTTTCTCTGTCTTTCCCCCATAGATCGAAAGTTTCTAAGGAAGTGTCTAGTCGATCCCCTGCCATTAATGACCAATTTTTCCGACTCCAAGGTGATCCTTGTTCAATATTTTTTAAGAAGCGCAGTATTCTGTCATCTAATGAGTTTTCATTAAACATTGGGATTGGTTGGTGAATCTCTTTAAATTTCATTCCTAATTTAAATGCAAGTGACCAATTTGAAGGAAAACAAAGATGCCCAGCATCTAGAAATAAATCGTTATCACGTTGACTCATATAAATTAAATCCTCTTGAACATGTTTGCCAATCATATTTAATGGTTCACCAAAAGCTGAGGATAAATTACCAAAAATAAATTGTTGTTCTTCATTAAGCAACTTATTATATAGCGTCCTATTTGCATTTTTCTTATAAACTTCAAAATGTGTAGGATAATACTTTGTTAAATGATCAATAACTAATTCTACTATTTCCCATTGACCTTCTATACTAGTAGGTAATGCTTGGTAACAATGAATGGGTACTTTTTTTAAAAGTCTCCTTTTTAAATTTATTTCGTTCTCATAATTAGGAGTAATTTCGATGCTTGATTGTGGTTTTAATAGAATAGAATTATTGGAGTACCGATAAGAATCTTCTTTAAATGGATATGGAAAATGGTTTAATATACTGTTTTGATTCATCTAAAACACCCTTTAAAATAGAAATAGGTCAAAAATTTTCAACTTGGAAAAGAAAAAGCGACTTTATTTACTTTGAAGTTAGAGAATCATTAGATTTAGTTAATTATAAGAATGTTCTGTTTTTTATTTCAATAGAAAGTCTTTATGATCATAATATTTAATCGTTAATTTACGAAAATTACATAAAAAAAATTGCTTATCGTTATTTATAAGCAATTTTTAAACATAGTTTTATGATTGAAGGGCGAGTCATATAGAAATTACTCAATTTCTCCTGTCCAAGCTAGCATTCCACCAGTCATATTCACAACATTAAATCCATGACTTTCTAGAAATTGTACTGCTCGACTACTTCTACCACCTGCATGACATACAACTATATATTCATTATTTTTATCTAATTCTGACATACGGAATTCAATTAAACCAAGTGGAATATGAGTTGCACCAGGGATCATTCCATTGGCTACTTCATCTACTTCACGAACATCAATAATCTTAACGTCTTTCTCTTCCTTTAATAAGCTTTCTAACTTCTCTGCAGTGATTTCTTTCATGTTATTTTCTCCTTTTCTAAGACCAGGCACCCATTCCGCCTTTAACATTCGTAATATTCGTATAACCCATCTTTTTAAGAACTTTACAAGCTTTTTTACTTCTTACGCCACTTTGACAAATAATAATTGTTTCTTGCTCTTTAGATAAGTCATTAACATTTTTCTTTAAAATATGTAGTGGGATATTTTTAAATTCTTTAATATGTCTTCCCTTAAATTCTCCAGAAGTTCTAACATCTATGAATTGTTTCTCTTTATTTTTCAATTCATTTTTTAACTCATCTGTTGATATTTGCTTTACTCCTTTGACAGGTAGAAAAGTTTGCATTAGAAAATAAGCTATTAAAACAATGATTATACCATTTAATATATCCATTTATTTCCTTCTTTCACATTATGTTCTTGAAATGTGCATCCTATCTAATTAATTCACTACGAAAAGTGATATTTACTTTATCTACTCTTAACTAATAAACTAACAGCTTCTTTTACAATTTCTTCTGCATCCTCGCCATTTTCATCAGCTAATCTGACACACTCTATAAGATTGGTACTAACAATTACTCCGATTGTGCGATCCATAGCCGCTCTTACTGCAGATAACTGAGTGATAACGTCCTTACATCCTTTATCTTCATCCATCATTTTTAAAATCCCTCTAAGTTGGCCTTCAATTCTTCTCACTCTATTTTTTATTTGATCATCATAAGACATTAAAATACACCCTTTCTATGGAATAATTTATAATAGTTAAAATGAACTATATACCCTGATGGGTATGAAGTCAACTAATCTATATTAAATTTACTTGGTTGAATAGAAAAACAATAGCCACTCTCTATTTTTAAAGAAAGTGGCTGTCGTTCATTAGTAAACTAAACATTTACATTGTTAAATTATTTTTGATCTATTTTTAGGAGACTTGTCTTTGATCATCATAAAGTCAGGAAAAATAATCTGTTAGTTAAAGAGTAATGACTAAAATTATGTGTACTTTTTCTCATCTCATTTTTTACTCTAGTTTTCTTTTAGCTTGCTACTCATCTTTCAACTAATACCCAAACAATTTCACAATCTTCATCACTATCATTGATCGCCCAATGTTCTTCACCTGCTGGAATTAAGGTAGCGTCACCAGCTGTTAGATGAAAACTTTCACCTGCAGATTCTGTGTAGATCGATCCCTTAATAACAATTGAATATTCATCTTGATTATGAGAACCGAATCCACTAATTGGAATTCTAGCTTTTGGTGGAACTAAAACAGTACCAAACTGTGTTTTGCCCCCCTCAATACTGTTTTCATTAAATATTGTTTTTAAAGATACAAACGGCACATTATCTGTAGTCAATTTGTCCGTATTAACTAGTAACATTAGTCCCTCACCTCAATTTAATCTTCCATTTACTATATTCTCAACATGTAATGTTTCAGGATTTAATTTCACACCATAAATTTCACTTGCTTGTTCTAAACTGATATAACCATTTTTAACGTCAATTATTACTTTTTCAATCGGACGATCTAATGGATTACCAAATCCTCCACCAGTAGCAGTTATTAAACGTACAGTGTCACCTTTTTGGAGTGGAAAACGTGCAAATTTGCCATAAGGACCACTTACCTCACCATTTGCCTTAACAATTTCAAATTCGTTGCGAGAACCATCTTTTCCTTCGTTAATACCCCATGGTAAGTACTTGTTCCTACCAAAAGTTGCAGTTACAGTCTGTCCATCGGTCATTGCAGTATAGGATCTAACAGTTCCAGAGCCACCACGATATTCACCAGCACCAGCTCCGTCTGTATGTAGACTATATTCTTCTACCATAATGCCATAACGAGCTTCAGCAACTTCAACTGGTACATTATAAGTCTCACCATCACCAATACAAAATTGGCCTACAGCACCGTCTATTCCGTCTCCTGCACCCCATCCTCCTACTGATGGTTCTACAATTAAGAATGGTTCATTTGTATCTTGATGTATTCCAGATAATACAACTCCACAAACTGATAGCAAATGCCCAGCTGTTAACCGATCAGGTAAGATTGGTGCTAAAGCTTTCCAAACTAAGTCAGAACCATAGAGCATTGTTTCCCAATAGGTGGAAACTGCAGCTGGTCTTTCTGCTGAAAAGATAGATCGTGCCTCGGCAATCACTTTTAGTGGTCTAAATACACCATCATTTACATCCTGAGAAGGATTTGTTGCAGCTAAGAAAATTGCTCTAACTGCTGAAACTAGGGCTGTATATGAGCAATTGACTGGTCCGAGTACTTGTGGGTGGCTTCCAGAAAAGTCACAAACAAACTCCTCATCAGTAATCGTAACTTTTACTTGTACTTTAAATGGACCATTCCCAATTCCATCATCGTCGATATAATCTACAGCTTCATAAACCCCTTTTGGTAACTTTGATAGCTCTTTACGGGAAATTTGTTCTCCATGATGAAGTAAATGTTCAATTGTTTCTTTTACAATATACTTACTATATTTACTGCACAATTCAACAAACCGTCTTTCGCCAGTTTTCAAAGCCGCTACTTGTGCCCACATATCTCCTAAAGATAAATCCGGGAAACGAACATTTGCTGCAATAATTTCTACTAGTGGTTTATTGATTTTACCTTCGTCGAAAAGTTTGATGCATGGAAACTGTAAACCTTCTTGGAAAATTTCAGTAGAATCGGTTGTCCAAGAGCCTGGATCTTTTCCACCTACTTCAGTCCAGTGTGCTTTATTTGCAGAAAATGCAACAATTTCACCTTCGTAAAAAATTGGCATTACAAGCCCAACATCAGAAAGATGCGAACCACCGCCACCATAAGGGTCGTTAATAATAATGATGTCTCCAGGCTTTAAATCACCTTTTTGACCAAATTTCTCTAAAGTTTGCTTAACCATAAAGGTCAGCATCCCGATGAATCCCGTTACGCCATTTCCTTGAGTAAGCAATTGTCCTTTATCATCAGTAAGTCCACTTGCGAAATCTAAAACCTCATAAATGATAGGGCTCATAGAAGTACGTGCAAGTGTATGAAACATTTCTTCTCCAATTGCAATTAAAGAATCTTTTACAATTTCTAAAGTAAACTGATCTACCTTTTCCTGTACTTGATGACTATTCATTTATTACACCCCAGTCTCAATAATTAAATTTCCATAAGGATCTACTGTTAATGATTGATTTGGATAGAGTACCGTAGAAGATGATTGTTCTTCTACAATAGCTGGGCCATCTATCTTGCTACCAGCATTTAATAAATCACGCTCGTAAATATTTGTCTTGATCCATCCGTAGTCTTCAAATAGAACATTTCTAACTTCTTTAATTGTGCTGTCTGCGTTATCTCCAATATTTTTTAATTTTGCTATTTTAGGTTTTTGAACGGTTCCTAATGCCGTTAAATGTAGATTTACAATTTCAGTAGGTGCCCCTTCTAATTTAAAAGTAAATTGTTGTTCATGTATTTGGTGAAAACGCTCAACAATAACTTTCATAGTTTCTGAATTTAATAGTCCATTTGGAATTGGAACTTTTACTGTATGCTCTTGGCCAAGATATCTCATATCAGCATAACGTATGAATACTACATCTTTTTCAGATATATCTTGAACCTTATATTGTTCAATCGCATTTTCTTCAATTTTTGCCCATTCTGAATTTATTTCATTAAAATCAATCGTATTAACTCTTCGAATATAAGTTTGAATATAGTCTTGACGTAAATCCGTCATTAGCATACCCCAAGCCGAAAATACTGAAGAAGCAATTGGAATGATTACTTTACGCACTCCTAGCTCTTTTGCGAGGGACATGGCATGCATCGGACCACCACCGCCAAAGGCTACAAGTGAAAATTCTCTTGGATCATACCCTTTTCGAACTGAAATTAGCTTTAATGCATTTAACATATTAGAGTTAGCAATACGAATAATACCAAGTGCTGCATCTTCAATAGATATTTCGAAATGTTCTGATATTTTATTTTGAATTGCTACTCGAACTGATTCAAGATCTACTGGTTTCTTGAAATTTTTTGGAGAAAGTCTACCTGTCACCAAATTTGCATCGGTTGTAGTTGGATCTTCTCCTCCTTGTCCATAAGCCACTGGACCTGGAAGTGCACCAGCTGACTGTGGCCCGACTTTTAAAGAGCCCGCACCGTCGATCCAAGCAATTGATCCCCCTCCATTACCAATTTCTACTATGTCAACGACAGGAACTTTAATTGGATATCCAGCGTTTCGTTCATCTCGCTCAATTCGATAATCAGTAGTTACCTTTACCTCACCCTTATTAATTAAAGAGCATTTAGCTGTCGTTCCACCTATATCAAAAGCAATTATATTTTCTTCACCTAGTAATTTTCCTAGAATCGCTGCTCCAAATATTCCTGCTACAGGGCCAGACTCGACCATATTAATAGGTGATTCTTTCGATTGATTAAAAGTTGTCGTTCCAGAATTCGATTGCATGATGTATTTATTACCCGAAACTCCTATATCTTGTAATTTTTTCTCTAATCGATCTATGTATGATACCGCAATCGGTTTAATGTATGAATTTAATACCGCTGTATTTGTTCGCTCATATTCACGCCATTCTTTTGTAATATCACTAGAAGCTGTTACATATACTTCTGGCCATAATTGTTGAATCATTTCAATTACTGCTTTTTCATGAATTGGATTAGCATATGCATGGAGGAATGAGACAGCGATCGCATCAACGCCTTCTTTTTTCAGTTGCTCTACCGCGACTTTAACTTCATCTAAATTAATGCCTTGTAATATATCACCTTTATAATTTAATCGTTCACTTACTTCAATTCTTAAATGTCGTGGGACAAATGGAGTTGGTTTTTGATATCGTACATTAAATAAATCTGGTCGATTCCCACGTGCTATTTCAATAACATCTCTAAAACCCTTTGTTGTAATTAAACCTGTTTTAACACCTTTTCGTTCAGTTAATGCATTAATAATCACTGTAGTACCGTGAATAAATGCTTGAATTGCATCACCTTGTATTCCACTTTTAGTCATTACATCGATAACACCTTGCTCAAAATTAGGTGGAGTCGTATCACTTTTCGCGACGCCAATTCGACCATTCTCGTCTAAAAAAACTAAATCGGTAAAAGTTCCTCCTATATCAGTTGCTACTCTCACGCTAAAAACCTCCTACTAAAATGATGTAATTTTTATAATAAATGATTTGTCGCAATTTGCGACAAACCATTAATTTTTAAATATTGAAGGTGTAAGAACACTAATAATATGAACTGATTCATTTGTTGGATTGTACCAAGCATGATCGACAGTTGAAGGGAAATGGATTGAATCTCCAGCCTTCATGTGATACTCCTGTTCATCAACATTCATTACGACTTCCCCTGCTAATACATAATAGAACTCTTCTCCAGGGTGATTGAATGCAACTTCTTGTTTTTGGTATGGTGCCAAAGTAATATAGATTGGCTCGAGTGCTCTCCCCTCAAATTCTCCACCTAGCCTTGCATATACTGCATTAGAACGTTCAATTTGAAACGATTTTCGATTTTTAGCAGGAGTATAGTATTTAGTTTCAATTGACTCCTGAAAAAAATAAGAGATCGAAACTCCAAGACCTTCTGCAATTTTTTGTAAGGAAGTGATTGCTAAAGAACTATTTCCCCGCTCTACTTGTGATAAAAAGCTAACCGACAAACTAGTTTTATCACTTAGCTCCTTTAAAGTAAGATCTTGTTGAATGCGAAGTAAACGTATTTTTTCATATATGTTTTCCATATTGGACCTCGTTGAAAATTCTGAATTTTTTACTTATATAAAATATAATACAGTATAACTAAAATTGTCTACCTGTTTTTTTAATAACACTAAAAAAAATTTAGTAATATGAAAATTTTGATGTTAAAAATTCGAGGATAGAAAGAAGGTGTTTAGCAAAAAACATAACCACCCATGATATCGGGTGGTTTGCTCTGCGGCTGAAAGCCTTTGTCACAGACTAAACCAGAAAGGGCTACTGAACAGTTCGTCTGCTTCATCTATATCTTTTAAAAGGTACGGTTAAAGCAGCTGGATTTGTGCATAAATGGGTGACTTTTGTTCATAAAGGCCATTCAGAGCATAAATGGGCTAGTTTGGTTTATAAACCGGTGAGCTGCTATTTTGATTGGCGAACCAAAAATAGTTTAGCACCTTGGGGTCTTTATATAACACCCGCTGTAAGTTTTTTGGAACCCTTGACCGATCCTAGGGTTTTCGTTTCCAAAAAAAAAAAGCAAAGCCCGGTAATTTGCTAAACCGGCTTTGCTTTTTACATATTTGATACAAGAAATGGTATGGTAATAACAGCTACTACCATTAGGATCCAATTATTCTTCTTAACATGATTTTCAAATTTAATTTGCTCTTCTAATAAAAAATCTTCACTTTTTTTCATTGCATATTCCTACTTTCGATTTTGATTTTTAATCCTTTTATTTAAAATTTATTTCCTTAAATAAAGCTTAAAATACCTGAAATTCTATTTTTATTCGTTTTTATTTTAAAAAAAGAAAATGAAAATAAAATGAAAGGCAGTTTTTAACTACAATTATGTGATAAATGATCTGATTTTAAT
>NZ_JBHJTJ010000056.1:0-18931 GCF_042267765.1 Gottfriedia sp. NPDC056225
CATCCAATATTCTCTTATCCTTTTTTATGGATTTATTTTGACTTTTTCCAAAGATAGTTTAATGGCATTCGAATAAAAGTATCCTTTAATTGATTAAAAATAATTGGTGATAATGGTGAAGAATACGAGGAATTGAAGCTCTTTAATGATAATCCGTGTACGATTAAGATCATCGTGCTTATAACAAGTCCGAATATGCCAAAGAATGATGCCATCACCATTATAGGAAATCTTAAAATACGTAAACTTGATGCCATTTCATATTTAGGGATGATAAAAGATGAAATAGCAGTCAATGCAACTACTATAACCATAATATTACTTACAATTCCTGCTTGAACTGCAGCTTGACCAATTACAATTCCTCCTACAACTCCTACTGTTGTACTAATTGGTGCAGGTAATCTAATACCAGCTTCTCTTAGCATTTCTAAAGTAATTTCCATAATAATTGCTTCAAATAAAGGGTCAAAAGGCACCTGTGCACGTGATTCACCAATTGAAAAAAGTAATTTTAATGGTACAACTTCATAGTTGAATGAAACGATTGCAATATATATTCCTGGTAAATAGAGTGTTATAAGGAATGCAACAATTCTAAGTAGCCGATTAAAGGAAGCTACTAAAGTTCTAGAAGAATAATCATCAATACTTGTAAAAAAAGATATGAACTCCGAAGGTAAAATAATGACTTCAGATGAACGATCTAAAATTAGAACGACTTTTCCTTTTAATATAGCTGAAGCAGCTTCATCTGGTCTTTCAGTCGTTAATATTTGTGGAAATGGTGAGAATTGATTTCTCTCCATTAATTGTGCTAATTGATTAGCATTTAGAACTGAATCTACTTTTATTTCTGTAAGTCTATTTTCTACAGATAATAAAAGCTTCTCGTCAACTACACCTTCTAAAAAAGTAATTGACACGATGCTTTTATTCTCATCTCCAATTTCAGTTTGTTTTGTTCTAAATTCTTTATTTTGAATAAATCTGCGGAGCAAGGCAATGTTAGCTTGGTATGTTTCAACAAAAGAAATTCTTGACCCTTTCAGCGAATTATCAATATTTGGTGGCATGAATGGCCTATGAGGTGGATTCTCCGTAGAATAAATAAAAGCAGATGAGACCCCATCTAAAAATAAAATACTCTTACCTTCTAATACAGATTTTTCGATTTTACCAATTCGAATTGTACTTTCCGTATTATTATTTATGAATATCTCGAGATCTTCCTTTTGCGAATTAATATTATTAATAAATGAATCAATTTTTTGTTCATTTACTAAACCAGATAAATAAATTAAAAGTGCAGGCTTTCCATCAATCATTAGGATTTTTTTTACAAGGTCAGACGTAGGAAAAATTGATTCTATGACTTCTAAGTTTTCATTAATATTTCCATCAGGATTTATTGTGAAATTATGGATATTATTTTTCTTATTTTTTTCGTTTCTTCCATTTGAACGATCCACTAATCATTTCATCCCTTCGCTAAAAACTTAGAACTATTTAAGAAATATCACTTATCATCCTCTAATCAAAAAATTATCTCGATTAGTATACTCTTATTTGTTATTTTTCATAATTGTGAGTTTAATTAAATAATAAGTGTAAAGAAATTTAATTTAATCGGTTGTGCTTAGCTTTAAGTAGGTTAGTTATTCAATCTCATATAAATAAAAAGGCATGAATCTGATAAATTTCCAGATTCATACCTAAAACGAAAGCCTATCGTTTTTTTTTAGTTGTTAAACATTAACAATTAGTTCTCCGATTTTTATATTTTCCTTAAATTATTTTCTGAGGAATTTCCCTTTTTATTGGAGAAACTAAAATCTTATTGTTTTTCACGTCATATAAACCACTAGGAGTTAAGCGAATAAAAGGTAAATGGGTTGCAGAAAAGAATAATAATGTGAAAGCAGGATCGTCGTATTGATATCCTCTTTCTTTTAGTAATTTTATCATTTTTTTCTCAACAATTATTAATTTTTCCAATTCTAATTCAGACATGCTTCCTCTTAATGGTAGTGATACTTCGTGAAGAACTTCATTTTCTTCAATTAATACCATTCCACCACCGATTTCTTTCATTCGTTCAAATGCTTTCAACATATCTGATTTTCTTTTACCTAAAATTAAAATATCCCCTGTACCTGAATAAGAACTTGCAAACCCTCCAATATGATGAGCAAATCCTTTCACTACCGTATTTAATCTCCAAGTGCCGTTTCTTGCAACCATTAAAAGGAAGCATTCGTCATGTTCGAAGGATAACTCATCAGAATCTAATTCTATTTTGCTTTCATAAGGTTTTGTAATCACATTGTTTACTAAATTAATACCATTTGAGTTTGTAAGACATAAATCTTCTTTATGTAGAGACCAATTTAAATCTAATTTAGAGAATTGATGTTTTTCCCAGTCAATCGGCAAATAATGATCAAACACTTCCGTGTCTTTTTTAACCCATTTACCATTTGCTAAAACACTTATAGGTGTTGGGTTTTCTTTACTTTCTAATACATTAATATTAGCAATTCTCCCTGTAGCAATTGAACCGTGTAAATGCTCCATATTATAATAACGAGCTACATTGTAGCTTGCCATGTTATATGCATCAATTATAGGTACTTCATGTCGGATTGCTATTTTTATTAGTTCGTCAGTCATTCCATTTTCATAAAAATAAGGATGCGAACCATCGGTAGTGAAGAAAAATCGATCAAACTTTTGGATCCCTAATTCCCTAATTTCTTTTAAAAGAACTTCTAAATCAGGTCGAATTGACGAGTGTCTTAGTGATACAGTATAGCCCTGCATTAAACGCATTACTGCTTCTTCTCCTGTCATTGCTTCATGGTCACAATCTGCACCTAATAACATTAGTTTTGCTAATGTACGTTCTGATGCACCAGGGAAATGTCCTTCTACTTTCTTATTTAATCTCTTGGTTTCTTGGACCCAGGTTAGCATTTTATTGTCCCCATTTAACAGCTTGGGCCATGCTGTTAATTCTCCACCTTGTAAAACCAATTCATTATTAAGCCAAGTCATAATTTCTTCATTATTAAATAGTTCATCATTATTTTGGAATTCAGTCTGCCCGTCAAACCTGCACCACCAATACATGCTTGTTGGTATGTTTTTAAATTGATTTAGTAAAACAAATGCATCTTTAGCAGGTAATTCCAAGAAAAATTTTAAGTTATCGTTAATTAAAGTTGTTGTTCCGAATTGTGCAGCATGCTTCGCTAATGTTAATGGATTATATAACTGATATGGATGAGAATGCGGTTCAATATACCCAGGAACTAAAAATTCACCTTCAACATTAATGACTTCAATTTCATTTAAATTTTCCGGAAGATTTTTTCCAACATATACAATACGGTCTTCATAAATCCAAATATTCGCTTGTAACCACTTGTTCAAATAAGTATTTAAATACGTTGCATTTTTTAATATAATATGAGGCTTGATCTTCTCATCAAGGACATTTACCTGATTTCTAATTTGCTCATTACTCCATCGATAATTTTTCATTCGTTCACCCCTAAAGAATTAAAAAACTAATTGCACTAAAATCATGTAAACGATCGTTCCTCCAGCAATCGATAGAAGCATCATCTTTTTCCAAACGTGAAGAAATACAACTACTAATACGGCAATAAACTCTGGAACACCATGATTTCCTGAAAGTATATTTACATTTTTAAAACAATAAACGACCAGTAACCCAATTACTGCTGGTGGTAGGACTTTACCTAAATACTGTACATATTTAGGTGTAGGTTTTCCTGCTGGAAAAATAATGAATGGCAGAAATCTTGTCAGCACTGTTCCTAAAACGACCATTGCTATTGTCATAATTTGCTGTGTTAAGTTCATCGTCATACCGAAACCTCTACTTTCTCACTTGGTTTTCTTCTAAGTACACTTAGTGTTACCAGTATTGTAAGCATCGCCGGTATAATGAAGTTGTTTCCACCAAATATCAGTAAACAAATCGCTGATAGTCCAACTCCTACTATTGCACTTAAATGTTTTGTCTCCTTCATCCATTGTTCTATGAAAATGACAATAAAAAGAGCAGTCATTACAAAGTCTAGACCCTTCGTATTAAATTTCACAAGAGAACCAAAAATCCCACCAATAGATGCACCTATTACCCAATACAAATGATTAAGAAAAGTAACAAAAAACATAAACCAACTCTTATCTACATTTTCTGGTATATCTACATTGTAATTAATTGAGAAACTCTCATCACATAGTCCAAATATTAAATAATACTTTTTCTTACCTGTACCTTTATATTTATCTAACATCGAAATTCCATAAAACAAATGTCTTGCATTGACCATTAAGGTTAGTAGTAGGGCGTTAATTGGATTAAAGCTAATAAGTAATAGGTTTGCGGCTATAAACTCCATCGATCCTGCAAAAATGGTTAACCCCATCAAAATCGGATAAATTGCACTGAATCCAAGTGAATTCATAAAGACGCCATAAGCGATACCTAAAAATAAAAATCCTGCAAATATAGGTATTGTGTGTGGAAAGGCTGCACGAAACGCGATCCATATTTTGTTTTCGTTTTTCATAAATTCACTTCCTGTTTTGTTAAATTTATTTAAATTTACCATATTAAATCCATACAAAAAACGAATAAATTGTATGGATTACAATTTTCTAAAAATTAAATAAAGTGCGTTTTAGTGCTTGTTTACACATTTTCTACTCAGATTCTCAGGATTTGATATTTTTAGAATTCCATACAAAAATGATATAATTGTATGGAATTAATATATAAGGGTGGAAAATTTTATGCCAGTAAATTCATTTGAAAATTATCCAATGTCTTGGAAACCCGATAAACAGTCATTAAAACGGCCTTACTATCATTCTATTGCACTCCTTCTTGAACAAGATATTATAAATGGCTTTTTGGCACCTGGTACAAAGCTACCACCGCAACGAGAATTAGCGGATTATCTTGACATAAATTTTACAACGATTACCCGAGCATATAAAATATGTGAGGTAAAAGGTTTAATTTACGCTATTACAGGAAGCGGAACATTTGTGGCCCCAAATGCAGCCCGTTCGATCACGATTTCAACAGATAAAACAGCAAACTATATTGACCTTGGATTTGTAGCATCTTTTGAACAAACCAACAGTATTGTGACAGAAGCTATCCAGAAAGTAGTCAATAAAAACTATTTAGATCAATTATTAAATTACAATGATCCGACCGGTATCCCACACCAGAAGGCAGCGGCACTTAACTGGATGGAAGCTTTTGGTATAAAAGCTACTCAAGAAAATGTAGCAATCGTATCAGGTACCCAAAATGCACTGACGCTTGCTTTGGCAAGTTTATTTGAGCCAGGCAATCGAATTGCAACCGATTTTTATACATTTTCAAATTTTATCGAGTTAGCAAAGATGCTTCATATTCAATTAATTCCAATTCCTGGAGATCAGTATGGCATGATGCCAGATGAACTTGAAAAGCAATGTAGCCAGTTAAATATACATGGAATATTCCTAATGCCTTCATGTTCTAACCCAACCACAGTAATGATTTCTGATATTCGAAAACATGAATTAGCTTCGATCATACGAAAGTATCGGTTAATATTAATTGAAGATGATATTCATGCATTCTTAACTGCTGGAATAATAGCTGATTATCAACAACCTATGTATAACCTAGTTCCAGAACAAAGCGTATATATTTGTGGTACATCAAAGTCTATATGTTCTGGGTTGAGGGTTGCTTATATGGTTTTTGGAGAGGCACTACGAGAGAAAATTTCGCATGGTATTTTTAATATTAATGTTAAGACATCTTCACTTGATGTTGAGGTGATCACTGAACTGATCTTATCTGGAAAAGCACATGAGATCGTTCATCAAAAAAAACAGCTCGCTGAAACAGTAAACGATCTTTATTCATCCTATTTCCCTTTAAATAAGAGTGGCCATCCACTTTGTTTTTATCGTTGGCTTCCAATACATGGACATAGTAATGGAATATGTTTTGAAGCGAATTTAAATAAGCTAGGAATACGTGTATTTCATTCTGATCGTTTTCTAAGTGGGCATGATTCATCTGAAAAGTATGTACGTATTGCTCTTTCTTCTACACATTCCTTAGATGAGCTAGATACAGGATTAAAAGTATTATCACAATACCTCGATCATCACATGGAATCTTAAACGTTCTTATTTTGCATTGCATGAAGAAAGGAGCTGTATGAGTAACAGCTCCTTTTTTTTATTAATAGTTGAGATTAGAAATATATTTCTCTTATGTTATTTAAATCGTGCTGATCTAACCTTTAAGTTATAGTCTGTAATTTCAAAACCGAGTTGTTGGTAAAGTTTTAATGCACCTTGATTATGACCAAAAACGTGTAGCAATACGTCTTCTATTCCTAATTCATTAATTTCTTTAATACATACACTCATCGCTTCTTTACCGTAACCATGCCCTCTATGCTCCGGATAAATGAGAATCTCATATAAATACGCATAGTTTGGCTCTTGTTTTACATTAATTGAGTACCAAATATAGCCAATGACTTGCTCATTCAAAACTATATTTTTCAAATAATTAGTTTCAGTTTTTTCTCCTTCAGGCAATAATGATTGAAAAGCCGCTTTAGATTGATCTAAAGCTGTCTCCTCTTTCCAGCTCCCATTTTTCACTTTATCCTTCGCAAAATTCACAGTTGCTAAATCTAGAAATCTTTGAAAATCTTGTTTATTCATTTGTGTTAAATTAAGAGTCAAATTAGACCATCCTTTTCAAATTTATTGTTTTTTCCATAAGCATAAAGTCCCGTTTAAAGTATTCGATTCTTTACTAAAGATATCCTTTTTATATCATTTTACAAAAAAAATAAATCGTTATATCTTTGTCGGCCTGTAATTTTGTGAAAGATAGCAATATTATTTTAGCGTAGGATAAATAGAAGGACATATTTAAGTATTAAATAATAAGTTCACAATTTAATAATAAAAAAAGATTAAGTCCCACTCACTAAGGAACTTAACCTTTAATAAACTTACCTTTAAAGACTACACTTTAAACCATTCACATTTCATAAATAATTTATTCTCTTTATATTCAGCACTAATATTACCATTCATCTTTTCCATTAAACTTTTAGCAATTGGTAAACCAAGACCTGTACCTTTCCCAGTTCTCGTTTGATCCGCTTTATAAAAACGATCAAACATTCGTTGTAAATCTGATTCACCTAACTCATTAACAGAATTACTAATCGTCAATTGAGTTGATGCTTTTGATTTTTCAAGACAGATATTTATATTTCCACATGAATGTTTAATCGCATTTATGATTAAATTTTCAATTACTCGTTTAACTGCAGATGAATCAGCCATTATCATGATTTCTGTATTAGGAATCTCAATCGTAGGTTCTAGGTTCCGTTTATTGAATTCCTCATAAAATCCTAAAAGAACTTCTAGTATCAATTGATTCAATTTTATTTTTTCAAGCTTCATTGGATAATCAATTTGATCTATAATTGAGAGTTCAAAAAAGTCTTCAAGTAGTACCTTCAATCTTTGGGCACTATTTTTTATGATATTCGTATATTCTTTTCTCATTTCTGTCGTTATTTCTTCGGACTCTAAAAATTGAATATATCCTAAAATTGAGGTCATAGGTGTTCGGATATCATGCGAAATATATGAAATCGCCTGTTTTAATTCATTTTCACTTAAGCGCTTTTCTGCTTTTGACTTCCTTGTTAAATCAACTTGTTTATTTATTTCCACGGCAAGATTTTCAATATCCTTATCAAAATACTTCAAATCTATTTTCTTATCCATTGCATGTTTGTTTAGCTCATGTATCTGTCGGTGAGTTCTTTTAATTTCTTTTTTTAATAGAAAATACCGGGTGAGAAAAAACAATAAAAGTAAACTAACGATTATAGTTACATAGTTTATAAAACTCACCCGCCTTATCTCTTACTTAATTTCTTTTTTTCTAAATATTAAACTTCCTAATACACCTAATACAATAAATGTCAAAATTGGAACAATTATAAGTGTAAACAATTCGCTATCATCGAGTTCATTGAATTTATATATGCCTGGATATAGAATAAATACTGAATTATTTATGATTGTTTTAAGAAAAGTTAATTTTGAAGCTATAAAATCTAAAAGGGAATTAATTAAAGCAAAAAACATTAGTAGAAATCCTATTGTTTTTCCGTTGTCAGTAAAAACAGTCGCAACAATCGTCATAACTGAAGCAAACGCAGCTCCATAGATTGCTATTAGACCAAATGTCTTAAGGATATACACCCAATCAGTTGTACCATTAAAATCGAAATAAACTCCTGCAGTTGTCGTCATAAAGACAGGAAGGATTAATAAGATGATGATTGAACCAATTGAAAACATCGTTAACTTTGAAAAGTAAATTCGTAATCTACTATTTCCTGAAGAAGCAATACTTTTCATAGTTCCGGTCGAGTATTCACTTGTTATAAAGAAGCCAGCAAATATACATGGTAAAAGCTTAATAATATCATTGTTAATACTTAAAATGTTATAGATATAATATTCATCTAAAGTAAGTTTGGCCGCTGAACTTACTTTAGTCGTAAATGGATATAAAACAGAAAAAAGAATTAATATTAAAACTAAAGTTCGAAATGAACGATCTTTTTTCAATTTATATAGTTCCGATTTTAATAAATTACCCACGATTTACACCTCCGATTCGAGTTGTAAAATATGCTTCCAAATCTTCACCCATAGGCATAAATTCCTCAATAATTAACCCTTCACTTGTTAGAGATTTTGATACTTCTCTTGCTCTATCAACATATTCAAATAATTTAATCGAACCGTCAGGCAATACTTCAAAATTCTGCGTATTAAAAAATCGTTCAATTACAGTAGCAGCTTTGTTTGGATTATCAACTTTAATATGCAAAAAGTGTTTACATTTTTCATCTAGTTCCTTAAGTGATAATTCTTCTAGTAACACACCTTCATGAATAATTCCGTAATGCGTTGCTAATAAATGAAGTTCACTTAAAATATGACTCGAAATTAAAATCGTTATACCATACTCTTTATTAAGTTTCTTTAGTAACTCTCGTATTTCTACAACACCCATAGGATCGAGGCCATTAATTGGTTCATCTAATATTAAAAATTCGGGATCTCCCAATAATGCAATTGCAAGCCCAAGTCGCTGCTTCATCCCTAAAGAGAAATTTTTGACCTTCTTTTTACCTGTATCTTCTAACCCAACTAGCTTAAGTGTTTTTTTGATACATTCTTTCCCAGGAATTCCTTTTAAAAGCCTATGTGCTTCTAAGTTCTCAGCTGCCGTCAAATGAGGGTATAAAGCAGGACCTTCAATAATTGTCCCAACTCTTTTTCTTGCTTCAATCAACCCTCGTTCACTGTTTTCTCCAAACAATTCAAAGGAACCAGTTGTCGGATACCCTAATCCCGTAATTAATCGTATTAATGTTGATTTCCCTGCACCATTCTGCCCAATAAAACCGTAAATAGCTCCTTTTTTTATCGATAAATTTACCTTATTAAGGGCCAATTTATTTTGATACTTCTTAGATAATTGATTTGTTTTAAGTATAAATTCATTCATAAGTTTTCCTCCTAACACAAATTTTTATCGCTTGTCCAAATGCTTTATTATCTAAATGACCATTTGGAACCAATTTTTAATTGTGAACACTTTTAACTATAAGAAGGAAAACATAAGAATGTCTTAAGTTAAATCTTAAGAAAACCTTAAGTTTTTAGTCGGTAACCCATACCCCAAATTGTTTCTATATATTCTTCAGTCGGATTTGCTTTCGTCAGTTTACTTCTAATATTACTCATATGTACATTTATCGTGTTATCGTCTCCATAAAACTCTTCATGCCAAACACTTTCAAATAAATTAGCTTTTGTGAAGACTTTATTAGGTGATGATAATAGTAAACATAATATTTCGTATTCAATTGCTGTTAGTTTTAACTCAATTTCGTTAACTGACACTTTTTTTGAATCCATATCGATCAAAAGATCCTTGTGCCGTATTTGGTTATTTACGCCTATTTTAGCTATGCGTCGATATCTTCTTAGACATGACTCAATACGAGCAGAAACCTCTTCAATATCAAATGGCTTCGTAATGTAGTCATCTGCTCCGCTTCTTAAAATGTCTATTTTTGTTTTCATTTCAAGTTTTGCTGATATGATCATTACCGGGATGTTAGTTTCCTCGGTAATCTTGTTTAACAATTCTTCACCAGATAATCCTGGTAGCATCAAATCTAGTAAAACCAAATCCCAATTTTGAATCTCTAAATGGATTAGAGCTTCAGTGCCTGAATATGCAGCCTTTGGAATAAAGCCATTTTTAACGATAATATCACATAGTAATCGATTAATATCCTCATCATCTTCAACAACTAAAATATTCACAGAATCATTCATTTTTCTTCCCCACACAATGTAAACTTTTTTTTATTAAATTTGGAATATATAAGTAATATAGCATCTTCGTGCTATTTACCAAAATATTGCACTAAAATGAAAAAGTATTTGCAAAAAATTGGTATTTAATCTGAATATACAGGAGAAGACCTCCATTGTGTCGAATTATCTTAAATTAGAAGGGAGTTTGGAAAATGAGTAAAGAGAATCTATTAAAGAGCTTGAGACTTGCTACAAGAGGAAATTTCTTTTTAATCAATATAAAAAATTCCTTAGAAAATGATACCGATTTGATAAAAAAACTGGCTAAGGAATTAGAGCAAGATGGATTAATCAAACTAAAAGAGTGCACACAGCAAGAAGATTCACTCTTTTTAAGTGGAATTCTAAAATATGCATCCAATTAATTTGGATGCTTTTTCGTCGTTGAACGGATTGAAATATAAATAGGTATAAATGATTTTTCTATTATTTGAAGACATTTGTATATTAGTTTTATTTGGACTATAATACTTTAAACCATTCTCTTTACCGAGATCCACGTTCAATTTTACCCTTATTCAACTTTGAATAAGGGTTTTTATTTTATAAGATATAAAAAAAAAACAGATTCTACTTGATAGAATCTGATTTCTTTTAGTTAATTATGCTTTTTTAACATTAGTTGCTTGAGCTCCGCGTTGACCTTGTTCTACTTCAAAAGTAACTGCTTGACCTTCATCCAATGATTTGAAACCTTCAGATTGAATTGCTGAGAAGTGAACGAATACATCATCACCATTTTCACGCTCGATAAATCCAAATCCTTTTTCTGCATTAAACCATTTTACTTTACCATGTTCCATTAATGTTTCCTCCTTGTGTGAGTTACACACATTTTAATATATCAATATTAACAATAAATGTTTCAATAATCAAATCCACTAAAAAAAATAAAAATATCTGCCTTATTTCAAATAGAGTTTCTTTCTTTAGAAATGATTATTATTGATTAAATGTATACTTAGAGTAAGTCTTTAAATGTTTAGATTGCTTTATCTTACATTCATTAAGTATTGTTTTACTTACTCATGAACACTTTATGAGTAACACTTTTTTAGATTTCGCTTGTTTTAATTACTCATGAACACACTATATTATTTTACGATCGGGTGTATCGGTCAGGTTTATCTTCAATTCATTTTTCAAACTTGACTTGGTTTTATTTCAATATGAAAAAACGAGCTACTAAGTAGCTCGTTGCACTATACCGACTGACTGTGACTTGTCGATATTTCCATTTCCACATTGTTTTTTGATCTCCATAAGATAAAAAGTGAGCAAACTACAAAAAATAGACAAAGGAAATAAACGTTTCGAAAACCTGCAAGTTGTGCAAACATACCTCCACCTAAATTACCAACTAAGCTTCCGATTGTTGAGCAATTTGCATAAATTGACGCAGAAAAACCTGGTGAATTAGGAAGTAGGTCGTTGAAGTAGCTTATACCATTCCCCATCACAATTGCGATATATGTTGCCTGTAATAGTTGTGCGATGATTAACTCCCATGTGTGTGTTGATACACTTAAGATTATATAATAGGCTAAACCAATAAAGCAGCCGTAGATCATCAACATATGATTAGAGATTTTTTTTGAAAGAACCCCCAATAGCAGCATGATTGGAATTTCCAAACCTGCACATAAACTGACGACAAATCCGACATCCCTATTCGTACCATGTAGTTCATTTACAATAAAAAGTGGTGTGTTAATCCAATTAATTGAACTAACTGCAAATAATAGAATAAAAGCAATAAATGGTAATCTTAACTGTTTCCGTTTTGCCCTAGAGACAACTGTCTTATTTTTCTTCTTCACATTATTTTCGGATTGCTTTCTTTTTTCTAAAAAGAAGAATACTAGAAATGCAATCATTACATAAATGCTAGATGTTCCAAGAAAAAGTCCGTCATAGCCCTTAGCGCTTAAAATTAAAGTACCAATTAAAGGTCCAATTAAAAAGCCTAAAGACACTAGTGATCGTAAAGTTGATAATGCTAATGTCCTATCTTTTGATTGGCTAGCATTAGCGGATTCCTGTGCAGATGCAAAAATTTGAGGCATCGAAGCTGCACCTAATCCATTAAACACTCCTACAAAAACCAATAATATAAAGTAGTTATGAAATATTAAATAGGAAGCATAACCAATTGCTGATGAAATCATCGCAAACAAAATAATCCATTTTCTGTCTAACCCTCGATCAGAACGTTCAGCAATAATTGAATTAACTAAGACTCCACTTAATGAAATCACTGCCATAAAGATTCCAAATGCTCCTGTACTCATGCCAAGGTATTTTGTACAATACAGCGATAAGTAAGGAGTTGTAATAGAAAGTCCGATCCCTACAAACAACAAACATATGACAAATAAACTATACCCCTTAATTGCAAATAGATCTTTTATCCGTCTAACCAATATAAAGCCCCCTAACCTTTCATTATTTTAATCGACTGATTAAAATAGCAAACAAAAACATCCCTGGGAAAATTAAATTACGTCACCAATTTAACCAAGGAAAATATTAATGATTTAGTTGTATTTAGATTCCTATATCATTATAGTACATTTGACTCTTTAAAAATATATTTTTCAAAAGCATAAGCTACTCCATTTTCATCATTGCTTAATGTAACCAGATCACTAGAGAGCTTAACCTCTTCTTCTGCGTTTCCCATAGCTATTGATAAGCCTGCTATATTAAACATTGGAATATCATTTTTCTCATCTCCAATTGCAATTGTATTTTCTAAAGGAATTTTAAAATATGTAGCCATTGCTTTTAACCCATACCCCTTATTTCCATGTTGATGTGTGACCTCTAGATTAAATGGTGATGAGCTAGTTAGAAAAGTCCCATCTATTAGTCTTAAACTCTTTTGAAGCCTCTCTTTTTGCTTTGGATCTAGCGCTAAAATAAGAAACTTTAGAATACTAAAATCATCATTATTAATAACTTCTTGAACATTATTAAATAGAGAATGCCCATATACAGTTGGAGGTGTAGTAAACATTTTGAAGTGTTTATTTTCGAAGTATTCTTCAGGAACTCGCCCCGACGAAATAACTTGTTCGAAACGTTCATTCCAATTCCGAGGTGCAAAAATGCCCTTTTTGGTAGAAATATTGTAAGGTAAGGCTTCTTTTTCAACTTCTAACGCAAGCTTTTGTATTTGATTTCTTCTTAAAGAATTTAGTTCAATTAATTTTCCATCTACATATAATGCGGAACCATTGTGACCTCCAATCGGACAATTTAATTCGTATTTTGTCATTTCATCATTAATAGAACTTGGTGAACGACCGGATAAAATCATAACGATATGCCCTTGCTGTTGAGCCTTTTTGATTGAACTTAAATTTTCTTTGCTTATATTCTTTTAGAACTTAAAGTAGTTCCGTCCAAGTCTAAAGCGATAAGCTTCATAAGAATCTCTCCTTAAATATGTATTTAATTTGAATCGTAAGAGATTAGGATCTTGTCAAATGATAATATTATAGTTTTGAAGATATGTTTGTTATACTTAATTATGCATTAAAATAACAATCGAACGTTAACTTATTCCTCTCAAATGATTGCCTAATCCTCTTACATTTACATATCCAAAGAAAATTCATGTGACTTTTTAATATAAGAAACCAAGGAGGACTTTATGTCTGAAATAAATTATTCGAAACAAAATGAATTAACCGAACTAATTGAGCGCTATACGAGCCATGAAGGAGTTAACGAGACAGTAATTGACTCATTATTTTTCATCCGAGAATCAAACATTACTGAACCTAAATACAGAGTATATAAACCTTCACTTTGTATTGTAGTTTCAGGTGTAAAGGAATTATTACTAGCAAATGAAAGTTATAAATATGGTCCTGGAAATTATTTAGTCGCTTCTGTTGATTTACCAGTTACAGGACAAGTTATTGAATCTACACCAAACTCTCCGTATCTGGCTTTTAGACTTGAATTTAGTCCAAATCAGATTGTAGAAATTTTAACTGAAACTAAAATTTCTACAAATTCAAAGGAAAATGCGAAAAGAGCGATCTTTGTAAGTCAATTAGAGGTATCACTTTTAGATGCAGTGATTAGACTAGTCCGATTATTAGATTCACCTGAAGATATCCCAATTCTAGCTCCGATCTTTAAAAAAGAAATTCTATACCGAGTTTTACGAGGACAGCACGGGGGAATATTGCAACAAATTGCAATAGAAGGTAGCACGACAAATCGTATAAGTGAAGTAATTGAACAAATAAAAATGAATTTTTACAAGTCTTTACGTATTGAAGAGCTTGCTGATATAGCAAATATGAGTGTTTCTTCACTTCATAGACACTTTAAGGAGGTGACTGCGATGAGTCCCCTTCAATTTCAGAAACATTTAAGATTACAGGAAGCACGACTATTATTAATGTCTGAATCTTCTGATGCAGCAGAAATTGCTTTCCGAGTTGGGTATGAAAGTCCATCCCAATTTAGTAGAGAATACTCTCGTTTATTTGGTTTCCCACCAAAAGAAGACATTAAACGTATGAGAGCGAAATAACAAAGTTGAAATTATAAAGCAAAAAACTAAGATCAAAGTAATCTTAGTTTTTTGCAATACTACTTAAAATTTAATTCCCAGTTCATTCATATTATCTTGCAATGTCTCTCCATTATAGGTTTCTTTTGGTTGAGGTGCGTTTAAAATAGTATCATTTATAGCTAAATAATATAAATAAACACTCCACATATCTTGTTTATTTACAGTACCATCAAAATTAATATCAGTTGAACGGTTTTCTGTTCCCAAATATTTTTTGATTTCTACTGCATCCAATACATCAATCACATCATCTCCATTTATATCTCCAGGAGTAAGCATAGTATTTGGAAGCTTAATAAAACTACCTGCATATTTAGAATTAATCAAATCATTTATTTCATTAATTAGTAATTTAGTAGATAAATGACCTGGAACTTTTACTTCTACTTCCACATTTTCAACATTTGCAGGAATATCATTTTCTGCCGTGTTTATTAAAATCGATTTGATATCTAATTGACTTAAGTTCGGATGGGCTGCTTTTAGTAACTCAACTACGCCGGCAACATGAGGTGAAGCCATTGAGATTCCGGAATATCGGTCATATGAGTAGTCATAATTACCGTTTCCACCATCCATATAAAAAGGAATTGTAGAATAAACATTGACACCAGGTGCGGTTATTTCAGGCTTTATGTCAAATGTCAGCCAAGCTGGTCCACGGCTATTAAATGGAGCTACTTGCTTCATTTTACATGTCTTTTTCCAGCATTTTTATAAGCCAAGTCGGTCCCCTTTTTCAAGCCGTTGAATTTGTTGAGATCCGACTTCAGCTAATTCTTGAAATTCCAAGATTGTTTGACGCATTTTTGGTAATGCCTCTTGTTTAAATGTACTAATCGATTCAAACGCAGATATAACGTTTGTAAAAGAAGTTTTAAGCGTCTCAACAGAAACAGCCGATTCCATCGCTTGTTTTTGTATAGCAACTCCTTGTTCTTTTAATAATCTGGATGTTCCTTCAATGATTGTATTTGTAGTTCGATTTAAAGCAGTTATTTTTTGCAATACAATTTTTTGATTATATAATGCACTAGCAACTGTTACTGCTGTGTTTAATGCGGAAATGGTCACTGTTTTAGCACGTTCAACACCACGTATTAGCTCCCTGTTGTTTCGAATAACCACCTCATATGACATATCTCCTTGATGATTAACTACTAACATTTGCTGTAAATCCATTACTCTTTGTCGTAGTGGATAGAGAACTTCTTCAGTAATGAATTTTATTTTCTCCTGCTCTTCTCCCTCGACTTTTGCTTTTTCAATTTGATTTTCAATTGACTCATCCATTAATGTTCCAAGTTGAATTTCTTTTTCTAATGTTTTTGAAAGCATTCGAAGCGAAAGCTGTTCATGCTCTAATGTTGTGTTGTCATTTTCAAGTACTTTTTTCCCTTTATCAAGTGATTTCACAATATCAGCAATTGCGATATCTGCTTTTTCAAATCTTTGAAAATATGATCGGATTGGATTAAATAACTTTCCTAGAAAACCAGTTTTTGCGAAATCAATTGCTCCTGGGTCTAAATCTTTTAATTGAAGCTGTAAATCCGCTAATCCTTTTGCAACTTGCCCACCCTCATCACCACTTTTAGCTAGTTGACCGAGAGAAACCTTGAGTAGCGAATTTTTATTCGCAGAGGATTTCATCGTTTGTAGCCCGAATGCTTCTACCTTTTGTAGGATCTCCTTACGTTGATCAAATGTTTCCTTTGAAACGGTATTTAATTCCATAATCATCGCAACATTTGCTTCTGCTGCTTCTTTTAATTTAACTAATTCCTCAGGCACTGGCTTAACTTGCTCTTCTATTACTGCCTTGATTTCTTCTTCATTTACAACTTGCATCGAAAATGACATCTAAAGTCCTCCTACCAATTAGAGTTGAACATTAAAGAGATTTCGAATTTTATAGATTACGTCATCTGAGTCGGCATTAATATTTGCAGCTTCATTGATATTTGAAATACTTTCAAGAGCTTTAATATTAGCGTTATATCCTATTGTATAAATTGGAATTTTATAAGCTTTAATAATTCCTTTTACATTTTTCAATGAATGACCATGATTCGTCTCACCATCTGTTAATACAAATATGAGTGGCCTTACATTTGGATTCTTTTTCATTTCTTCTTTGAGCATATTAATTGCTACGAGTATTGCGTCATTTGTTGCAGTATCTCCACCTGCATCAAGGCTAGATACTGCTCCAACGAATTTTGATTGTTGATTCGCATCGTATTTTGCAATCGGTAGATTGATTGTTACATCCGCAGAATATGAGATTAAACCAATACTATTATCCCTTCCTAAATACTTTTGACCTTTTAGTAATGATTCTTTTAACTCATTTAATGGCTTTCCATCCATACTACCTGAAACATCTGCTACAAATACGGCTGCAATTGGGTTTGAAGTATTTTTCTTTCCTTTCCAAAGTTTCTGTGCAGCTGTTAATGTATTACCATCGATCGCTTTTAGCTCTGATGTATAGTTATTCAATCCGTTAAACCCATCTTTTTTTGCCAGTTCTTGAAGATTACTTTGACCTGTAAATTCTGCAAATTTATTCAATATATCAATTTTATCTTTCGGTAAATCCCCTAATGCATAAAGAGGGCTGTCATGACGTACCCCAAACGGGATAAACTCGTATCTATTTTTTAAATCAGGTAAATTAACATATGATTGATACTCTAATACAAATGCATCTAAAACACCCGATTCCGCAGCATCACTCATTTGAAGTGTTGTTGAAGCAATGAAAGGTACATTTGCTTGGAAACTTTCAAAACCTTTTACAGCAGTTTCACTTAAAACATCTTTTGAATCAAAGGAATTTAATGCAGTAACTAAAAAATTCAAACCTGTTGAACTAGTAAATGGATCCGTATAACCCATAGATAATTCATTTTTCGTCATAGCATCAATAACAGTTTTCGTATCGACTTTTCCGTATTTTTTCATCAATTCATCATATTTTGCCTTTGAAATGACAATACCAGGTACATTGCCGACTAATCGGCTCGAAATTGTTTCTGTTTTAACGCCACTTGCTGTAATCATTTGACCCCAAAGTTCATTTGAAGGTGTAAATGCATCTGGGACGTATTTACTTGATTTAATAAAATCCGTTGCCGTTCCAGATGCTATGTTTCGAATTTTTACAGATACTTGATGACCATTTAAATTGAATTTTGCATTATTAAATTTACTTGCAACTTCATTTAACCAACCATTTTTCCCATCACTTGATTTTTCTGTTGACGAAAATATTTCAACATAGTTTTCAGTTGTATTTTCAACTGATACAGGAAATTTTGAAATATCAGGAAGTTCACTTGCTACATCAGCTGTATTTAAGTCAATCTGCCCTTTAATTGGCTTTACCTTGGAAATATCTATGTTAGATATCATTTTTTCTAATTGCTGACTTTTATTTTTATCTGTAATTTTTACTACTTTTTTATCTGACGTTAAATTTACTCCGATATAGACAAGAAGAAAAACAATAACGATAACGATAATAGATGCGAAAAAAAATTTACTTTTTTTCATTTTTTTCATCCTTTCATTCATTGTCTATAATGTTTTGTTTGTTGAATTAAAGAATCAATTTCTTTCATACATTCCATATTTTCAATTTCATCAATTCCGATTTCATCAAGCCTAGAAATTTCCAAAATTAATTTATCAATATTGACTAGAATTTCCTCATTCATTTCAACTGCTTTTTGAATAAATTCGAAATACTCATTATACAGATTAATC
>NZ_JBHJTJ010000057.1:0-18272 GCF_042267765.1 Gottfriedia sp. NPDC056225
ACGTTTCAACGATACCCCTCCTTAAATAAAGATAAGTACAAGGATATATTCTTATTCCAGAACGAATTTACCTTCTTCAAAAACTAATATCCTTTTTTACATAAAAAATTAATATTTAGTTTTTAACTTTTAGTTTCTTGAAATATATTCTTTTTAGATAAATTTGCAATTTTATTTATTGTTTTTATTAAGAAATATCCAATAACGCAACCTATTGTATTCAATATTAAATCGTCTATATCAAACTGACCGATTTGAAGAGCTAATTGTAGAACTTCAATCAAAAAACTAATTATAATCGAGCTATTAACAACTTTTGGGAGCTTATTGTATTTTTTAAATAAGATAGGAAGAAAAACCCCCAGTGGTAGAAATAATAGAATGTTTCCTACTGTATTGTTAATTATAATATCTAGGTTAAATTGGTGAGATCCATTTATGTAATCAAAAGTATTTTTAAATGGAATAATACTCGCATTTAACTTCCAAGCTTTTATGTCAAAAATACCATTATAGTTTTGTGGATACCGAAAGTACCGATTAAATGAATCGCCATTAACCATTCGATTAAACAATCTCACAAGAAGTAAATTCCAAAGTAAAACAAAAGAATATAAACTGAATAAAATCCAAGTTCCTTCCCTGAATATTTTGTAATAAGGAAACAAGGATTCTTGATAACTATTACTTATTTCTCTTTGTTCACCAAAACTTTTTATTGCATTTTGTATTGCTTCTTCATCTGTAAAACCTCGTTCGATATACTCATTTTTCAACAAGTTTAAATGATCGTTCATTTCATCAGCTATTTCTCTTTTTTCTTTCTCATCACAATTCAATTCGTTTACGATCTGATTAAGATAGGTTTCAATGGTTTTATCCAAGCCATTCCCTCCAAACAAACTTTTATTAAATTGTTAATTTGATTCCATTCTAATATTTTTCTATTTAATTCTTTTTGACCATCTTCAGTAATTTTGTAATATTTTCGTCTCCCACCTCCGTCTGAATCACCCCAATATGATTGAAGCCAACTTTTATTTTCCAATCTTTTTAATGCAGGGTACAGAGTTCCCTCACTCATGTTATAAAGTTCGTTACTATTTTCTATCAATGTTTTTACAATTTCATATCCGTACATTTCCTTCGTGTTCATAAGTGAAAGTAACAATATATCAATACTACCTTTCATGATTTCTTTATCCATAACATCACCTCACTTTTTCTATATTTATTAAGCATCGCTTCACTTTAGTACATCGTATTACAAGGTTTAGGCCTATTATCTCTTTCTATAGAAAAGTTATTCAACTATCCTGCCAAATACTGAAATAGGAGCTGACTTGTGATCAACTCCAACGTGTTAAATGTTATTGAGTGTGAGTTAGACAAAAAGACTAATACTGTTTTAGGTAAATATGGTCTATATACAATTGAAGCTAAATTAAATTTCAAACGAGTCCATAACGGGATTGTTAATGGTCGTGTTTATGAATTAAGTGTCTTTAGTGGTGGTTCCAGAATAATTCATTATGATTGCGGATGGAAACAAGGTAATAATTATATTAATTTAATTCAAAGAATCGTGACCGAGTTAGAAAAAATTCAACCAAGTAAAATACAAAGATTAAAGAAACTCGTAACACCTTGGAAATAACCATAGATTAATATATTCCAAGTTCATTTAGATCTTCTTTTTTGTAACCAATTGAACTTAGATTCTTTTTGGAAGCAATAGTTAAAATATAAGAGTAGTCTACTGGAGCTAGAGGTTTATCACATTCTAATTGTTGCAATTGGTTATATGCAATCTTATAAGCTAGTTTTAACTGTTGTTCATTTGTTAACTGTTTACCAGATTTAATGTAATGTTTAATTTGACTTACAGTAATAAATCCAACTTTTTGCATAGTTTCTTGGCCCACAATAACGTTTAATTTTTTAGCAGCTAACCATACTCGTCCATATAAGTCTTTAACTACTGATCCTAAGAAAGCTTGAAAGTGTTGAAGATTTCTAGGAACAAATTTTATATACGGAATACGTTTAACATTTAAATGATTATTATTATTATTTTGTTTTAAGTAGGTATTGTTTTCTTGGTGTGACATTTCAACAACCTCTTGTGTGACATCGTCACTATTTAATGCTTGGATCACAATTGCATTACTAGTTTGCATCATATCTTTATTTCTTTTCATCTCATATTGTTTAATAATCCCTAGTTTTTCTAGTTGATGACAAACTCTAATGACTGTACGTCTACTAATCTCTAATTTATCAGCAATAGTATTTTTACTTAGAAATGAAACACCTAAATACTTCGTAGAATAGCGTTGAAGTAATTCTAATACCTTTTTTGCCGACTTAGATAAATCACACTTAAATTGGACTTTGTACGCTCTTACAGCTTCATTTAACTCGTTAACTTCTTTAAATGTACGTAAATTAAAATAAGTATCTTCACTTGCGATAATTTGAATTCCCTGCTTCACAGTTTTGTCTCCTTTTGGATACAAAAAAACAACGATTTGCCAGGTGTAAGCAAACCATTGCTAAGAAGCACCTATTTGTATTAGAATACAAATAAAGGTACAGCAAGTGTTTGCCTATCGTGAGTAGGCTGACGGTATAAGTAGTGCTACCAACACTCTTATACACGCTGTGCTTTTTTGTTTTTATTGGTGGTCTTATGTCTATGTAAGTGTTCCTCCACCAACCCAAATCGCAGCAATTTGCCCCATTGCAGTTAAAGTCGCAACTCCATGACCAATCGCCGTAGCAAATAGTGAAGCAACTGAACCAGCAAGCGAAATTCCAGAGAATCCAGACCCATCTAATCCAGTAATTGCACCAACTGTAGTTAATGTCACACCTGCAACTCCTGGATTTACTGGCACTGCGTGAGCTAAAGCAAAGCCTAAATCATTTACAATTCCATTTGATCCTTTTGGTAGGTAGTCCCCAATAATTGCCGTAAATCCACTATCCCCAAGATAGAAGAAAGCTGCAATTGGAATAACTGGACCAAATACTTTAAACCCAAACTTGAAGCCATGAATTAAATAATTGGTTACTTCTTCAAATCCTTTATTTTTATGTCCGAACATGGATAGTATGGAAAGAATTATTAGTGATGTACCGCCGATTAAGGCAGTTGCATCTCCGCCTTGTAAATTGAAGTGAACCATTGCCCAAATATCGACTGCAAATAAAATGAAAACAAGAGCTGCCATCCATTTTTGCTGAGTGGATGTTAGGAGATAATCCTCTGCTTTAGTTTCTTCCTCAGGTAGTTCTACAGTTAAAAGTCCTCTTTTCATATCTCGTTTTAAGAAGTAAAAAGCAACTACAGTAGTCACGACCCCCATTACGATCACAAGTGGAATACTTGCATGAATAACATCCGAAACCGGTATGCCAGCTGCGTCAGCTGTTAGTTTCGGAGCACCTTGGATGACATAATCACTTGAAAGAGCGATCCCATGACCAAATAAATTCATAGCCATCGCAACACCTAAAGCTGGTAACCCAACTCTTAAAGCAACTGGAAGTAAAACTGCACCAATTAAAGCTACTGCAGGAGATGGCCAGAAAAACCAAGATACAATCATCATTACAATACCAATTGTCCAATAGGATAAGGTGGCGTTTCGCATCACCTTTGTAAAAGGACTAATTAGTGCCTGATGCACCCCACTATCAGTTAATGCTTTACTCATCGAAACGATAATCGAGATTACTAAAATCGTGGATAGTAATTGAGTGATGGCGTATATGAAACTTGAAAATAAGATACTAACTGAACTAGAAAGTGACTCAGTTGCTACTAGGCCAAGTAGGAAAATTCCAACTAGGCAGACGAGGCTGGTGTCACGTCTAAGAATTAAAAATAAAATAATTAAACCTATAAATGCTACATAAAGCCAATGTATGGCTGTTAAATCAACATGCATGATAATAGCCCCCTTTCGTTACATATATTGGTTAACAATATATGCATTCGCCTAGGTGGGGGTGAGGAATCGTAATACTTTTAATTGTATTCTAATAAAGGTTTACTCGCTTTTATTACTTTATTGCTAGACCAGTTGATGAATGTAAGTTGCAAACAATATATAATCAACTTAAGATACATATTCGAAAAAAAGGAAATGACTAAAATTGAAAAAACAAGTTAAAGTAGTAGGAGCCGTAATCAGAAACAATGAAAACCAAATACTATGTGCCTTACGTTCACCAGAAATGAGCCAACCAAATAGTTGGGAATTTCCAGGTGGAAAAATTGAGGATGGCGAGAAACCAGAAGAAGCTTTAGCACGAGAAATACAAGAAGAATTAGGTTGTGAAATTATAGTTTCTGAATTGATTGAAGATGTAATCCATGAGTATCCAAATATAATAGTAAATTTAATTACATATGAAGCAAAAATAAAATGGGGTATTCCTATAGCTAATGAGCATGAAAAAATAGAATGGAAAGAGATTTCTGAATTAAAAGAACTTGAGTGGGCGCAAGCGGATCTTCCAACAGTTGAAAAACTTCTACTATAGACTAAATTCCGTGCCACTTTTATAGATTAATGAAGATAAAATAAGTGACTTATTTTTCCTTTGATTTTATATTTTAGTTAATTCAGAGTATAATACGTAATATTAATCACAATATTGTCATATTAACTCTATTTTTTGGAATATTTTTCATGTTATTCTAAAATGTAGGAGAATGAGTTCATAATTAAAATCAAAGGATAAACTATAATGAAAAAATATATATTACTGGCTTTAATCGTTATTCTAATTGGAAGTGGCTATTTATTTACGAAAAGCAGTACATTCAAAAATCACACTAATAATATTAGTGATCTGCTTACATTAGAAAAAGAGAATGATTACTTAAATGCAAAAATGGGAAATGAAACAGCTTTAAATTCGAAAAATATTGAATTGGGCGTAGAAAATAAAGAGTTAAAAAGTCTTAAAGAAAGACTGAATAAAGAGAATCTAAAATACAATACTGCAGTTGCAGTCGTTACACAGAGAGATAATGAAAGCTGGAATAGCTTTATTTATATTAATAAGGGTTCTGACGATGGCGTAAAAATAAATACAAATGTAATTACCTCTCAAGGGCTAGTAGGCAAAGTAATCGAAGTGTCTAAAAATAGTTCGAAAGTGGATTTATTAAGTGCGGCAAATTATACATCTTATATATCCGTTCAACCTAAAGGTAATAATAAATTACAGGGGCTAATCAAAGGTGCAGATGAGAAAACTGGTTATTTAAAAATGACTCTTTTCAATGTAAATGATAAATTGAAAAATGGAAAAATCATTGTTACCTCGGGTCTTGGTGGAATTTATTTACCGGATATTGAAATAGGTAGAGTAAAAGATGTTAAAATCGATAATTTAGGGCTAAATCAAACTGCATATATAGAGCCTTTATATAATTTAAACAATATCGAGTACGTTATTTTATTGTTAAGTAAAAAATAAAAATGAGAGAACAATTGTATGGTTGTTCTCTTTTTTAGCACGCTTTTAGTACATATATAAGTAAGCGATACTGATGATCAAATTGTTGAAGTTATTCTTATTCGTTGGATAAGGAGATTACTACAGAAAACTTGAGGATGACAATTAATCAATTGTTTCGTCTAATTCGATTTGCTAAGGAAAGGCATCAAAGTGTTACAATAAAAAAGGGTTACTCCATAAGTTAAGCATGCTTGCTTATGGGTAACCCTTTTTTATATTAGTCCACTTTACTTTCTTCCTTAAGCTTGTTCGGTAAAGTAATAATAAAACAAGTGATATTCTTTTCACTCGTTACATGGATATCACCATGATATAAATCAACAAACCTTTTTACAACAGCTAGGCCTAAACCAGTGCCAACATAATTTTTTTGGACAGCTTTTGCCCGATAAGAATGTTCAAATATCTTTTCGATTTCATCCTTTGGTATTTCTACTCCACGATTTATTACAGAGAGATGAATGATTGATTCATCAGACGATAATCCAATATGAATTTTCTTTGGCTCAAACGAATATTTCACAGCATTTTCGATCAGTGAGTCCAATATTTGAAGGATATTTTCATAAGAAATAAAAGTATAGATTTCTTCTTGTATTGATTGTTCAAAAGTAGTATCTTCATAAACCGTTTTATTTCTAAATAAGTATTGGTTAATAAAACTCGATAAATCATAGCTTTCGGTATTTTCTGTCTGGATTTCTTCTAATTTAGATAAGGTAATGATTTTATTAATCATTGAAGCGATTCGTTCAACTTGTGATTCAATACTGTTCAACCTTTCTTCTCTTTTTTTCTCATTATGAAACCCAAACATACGGAAATAATCTACTGATTGCTGAATAGACGTTAGTGGTGTTCGAATTTGATGTGTAATTTCGCGTGCACTTTGTTCCTGAGATCGAATTGCTCGTTCCGCCCGATGTAGAATAATATTAATTTGCTCACTTAGATCATCAACATAATCATTTTGATGTTTTTCAACTGTTATTCGCTCATTAAACATCCCTTTATTTACAACTACCAGCTTTTTTAATGCACGGTCTAAAGGAACAAATATATCTCTCATCGCAAAAAAAGATGCGATAAATGAAATAATAATTAGAGTAATTAAAGAAGTCACAAAAGTTGTAACAGTGGAACGAAATACTGGCTTAAACTCGAGTTGGATATTTGTATAAAAGTTTGCTACTCCATTAAAGTTATAAGATTTAGAATTGATCGGATAAAGTACTTGAACATAATCATTTTGACCGATTTTCTCAACACGTACATAATCTCGATCTTTAAAAAATCCTTTCTTTACTAAAAACGTATTCACTTTGACAGCTAGACTAATAGTAGTACGATAAAAATTGTTAATCTTACTTTCGTTTACTTTTGTGAATGCTAATTCAGGTAACTGGTGCTCATGATTGATAAGGAGGGGATTATAAGCATGAACGGTTTTTGTTTTGTAATTGTTTATTACAAGTACTGAACTTGACAATGGTATTGTCGAAAGGTAAACATCTTTTCCTTTTTTGGGTATTGTTGAATCCGGTACTTGCAATAACCATGCAGCACTTTCTAATCGCTGATAGTTCTCTTCGCCCTCAGTAAGAACGTATTGGTGAATCCTATATAATAATGTAACAGGAGCCATAATACTAATGACAACGGCAAGCAGAATTAAATTAAACGTTGCTGCACGAATCGTAGCTTGTAAAGTTGAATTTGATCTAATCTTCAATGATATATCCTAACCCGCGTACAGCCTGTATATATTTAGCAGGCAAAATCTCACGTAATCGTTTAATCGCCACATCAATCTTGTTTTTGTCAGAATCAGAAACGTCTTCATGTTGCCAAACTTCTTTCGCTAATTCTTCACGTGAAACAGGATGGTTTTTATTTTTAAGTAAATAGACAAGAATATCGTATAGAATAGGACTTGGACAAATAATCTCCTGCCCAACAGTCACTCTACGATTTGTTAAAGATATCGTTAAATCCTTGTATGACAACGTTTCAGACATTGAAGACTTCCCTAATCTTCGCAGCACCGTTTGAATTTTAGCAATTAATATTGGTAAAGAATAAGGCTTTGTGATGTAATCTTCCGCACCTGAATACAACCCTTGAGTAACATCTGTTGGATCAGCCCTAGCAGTTAAGTAAATATACGGTGTGCTCTTTTTTTCAGTTATCATCCTCGCAACATCAAATCCAGAGCACATTAAACCATATTGAGCAAATGAATCCAACGTTATATCTAAAAGCATTAGATCATAATTGTTTTCTAATGCAGCATAGTATGTATCTTTCGCATTATCAAAAAAATCCACTTCAAATGAAGCCTCTTGCAGCATCTCCTGTAAAAAAGAGCCAATCTCCCGATCATCATCCATAATTAACAATCGCATATCTTACACCTCTTTGTTAATTTTTCCAAATTAAAGAAAAATATTAGATTCAATCTATATTAACATACAAGTGAAAATTTGCCTGTTTTGATGACATTATAATTACAATTATGTCAGTTACTAAAATCGAGGTGCATAGGTAGTGGGGTAGAAGAATCTACAAAAGCTAAGGGTGGTTCTTGTGTAGGGAGTGAAAACTAAGAAGATAAAGCATACGGAATCGGACAAGCTGTTAAAGTAGGTATTACTCAACATTAAGTTGAAAGTAAATGTTGAGTAATGGTTCAATAATTAGAACAGGAAATGAATTTAATTGTTATTTAATGAAATAAAAATCCTTCAGCTAATAGGTTCAGTTGCTCTGAAATATTTGAGAAATCAGTATTTAAATCCAGTGTTTTAACACTTATACGATTTCCATTTAATAAAAAGTCATTGTCTGGTACCAGTTCTTCATCTGTTCTTGCATAAAGTAAAACACCGCTAACATTACCGGAGTTCGTGTAATCCTTATTTTTTACGTAGGTAAATATCTGATACATGTTATATGAATATATGGTTTTACTATTGTATAAGTTGTTTGTTTGCATATTTTTTGCATAGTATTTCGTATCAATAATGAGAGTAATGCCTTTGTAATGTAAAGTAATGTCTGATTTCATAGTAGGCAGATTACCAGAAGATACTCTACATAATCCAAAGAAAATGGCAATAGCAGGTGCAATTATCGGTGCAATTGTTGTGACGTTTTTAAACTCAACTGCTTCAGCGATACCTGAATCACTTCAAGCAATTGCTTTAAAAGTACTAGTTCCAGCGGCGAATTTATTAATCAATCCTGTCATGCCTGTTATTTTCTGGTTAGCAGCATTAGATGCTGGTAAGCGATCAGGAATGTGGGGAACAATCTTTGGTGGAGTTGCACATCTTATAATGGGAAACGCTGTACCTGGTGTGGTTCTTGGTATTTTAATTGGTAAAGGTGTAGACGAAAATGGGTGGAATAAAGTGACAAAAACTTTATTATCATCAGTAATTATATTATTTGTCTTTAGTGCCTTCTTCCGAGGATTTGATATTAATTTTATAAGAGGCTTTAATTTAGACGTTCCTTCCTGGTTAATTAATCTTCATAAAATGCTTGGACTAGAGGTGAAATAGATGGGTACAGAAGTAATAAATAAAAAAGAATTAAATTTTCAAAAGAATTTTTGGTACGCAGATTGGTCATTTCCATTATTTGTCGCACTTCTATCTGCAGGGGTATTTGCTGGGACACATATGTATTATGTTTATAAAATTGGTGCATTTAATGATGTTGCAATTGTTGCAATGCTACAAGTTGGTATCGAAGGAGCGGGATATGGCGCAGCGGCTGCATTTGGTGCAAGCTTCTTATTTGCACGTGTATTAGAAGGCTCGCTTGTCGGAATTTTAGATATTGGTGGAGCCATTCAGACAGGAATTGGAATTGGTGTACCAGCACTACTTTTAGGGGCAGGTATTACAGCACCTATTGAATCATTTGTTCTTTCATTAATAACAGGTACAATCCTAGGGCTTGCTATTGGTTATGCCATTATTGGAATACGAAAGTTTACAGTGAAGCAATCCAATTCAACATTTGGGGCAGATGTTATGATGGGTGCTGGAAATACATCGGGACGATTTTTAGGTCCGTTAATTATTATTTCAGCTTGTTCTGCCTCGATACCTATTGGTTTTGGATCGATAATTGGTGCTGCTATTTTTTATGCTTGGAAAAAGCCAGTTGCTGGTGGAGCAATTTTAGGGGCTATGATATTGGGGGCGTTTTTTCCGATAGGAATACAGTGAGATGTATTTATAAGTAATTTCCAGTTATGAGACAATTGTTGGATATGGAATAGTATTGAGAGCCCTTTTAAGAGGGCTTTTTTCATTGTTTACAAATAAAAAATTTATAGAACTGTTGATAATTTTTTTGATTGAAATTTATTTAGTGATAATAATGCTGATTTCCGGATTGTCAACGTGATACTACAACTTTCATTTACATTAGAACAAATGATAAACTAGAACATATTTACAAAAATAGAAATATAAACTAGGTGGGGCTATAAATGAAAGAGTTAATAAAAAAAATTACTGAGTTTAGAGATGAGCGAGGTTGGGCCGAATACCATAACGAAAAAGATTTAGCAATTTCTATTTCATTAGAAGCGAATGAACTTTTAGAAAATTTCCAATGGAAAACTAGTGAAGATGCCGTTACTGAATCTATGCAAAATATTAAAGAAGAGATGGCAGATGTATTTATATATTTACTTCAGTTAGCGGATAAATTAAATATTGACTTGGAAGAGGAAGCATTTAAGAAAATGGAGAAGAATGCTATAAAATATCCAGCGAAAAAATAATAGTAATTATAAGCTTCATTAAACCTGTTTGTGAGGTAGGTAGGATACATAATGAGTATTGTAGATATAAAAACATTTCCTTTTGATAGGTCGTCATTAGATTATATGAACGATTACTATATTGATTATCCATTAGTCTACTTTTTAAATAATGATACATCAGTCTATATTGGTGAAACAGTTGCAGTAAGAAATCGTATGAGGGATCACTTAAATAATCGCGAAAGAAAATTATTAACTAAGATGTCTTTGATAATTCATGAAAAGTTTAATCGATCAGCAACTTACAATATTGAAACTAAGTTAATCAATTATTTTCTTGCTGATGAACGGTACAAATTACAAAACATAAGTCAAACAAGTAATAGTGTAACTCACAATTATTATGAAAAAAAATTCTTTAATGAGGAATTGTTTGATAGCATTTGGGATGAACTTTTAAGTAGAGATATAGTAGATAATTCGAGAAGTACTATTGAAAATAAGGATTTATTTAAGCTCTCACCCTTTAAAGAATTATCAATTGAACAGTTGGAGCTCCAACAAAAGATTATCGAAGTATGTAAAAATCATATTCTTGATCATGAACCCTTTATTTTCTTAATAAAAGGGGAAGCAGGGGTTGGGAAAAGTGTTGTTTTAAGCTCCGTATTTAATAAAATTCAAGAGCTTTCAATGGAAAAGTCGTCAGTTTTGCATAATACCAATAACTATTTATTAGTTAATCATTCAGAAATGTTAAAAACATATAAGAAAATTGCAGGAAAAGTGAAAGCACTCACTAAGAAAAATTTTGAAAAGCCGACATCCTTTATTAATCAACGGAAAAAAACGATGGAAAAGGCAGACATAGTATTAATAGATGAAGCGCATTTATTATTAACAAAGCCCGATCCATATAATAATTTTGTTGAGGAAAATCAATTACAAGAAATTATTAACCATAGCAAAATTGTTATTGCTGTTTATGATGACAAACAAGTATTGAAGATGAAGAGCTACTGGAATGAAGAAAAGCTTCAATCTATTATTAAAGGTATTAATACTGAACCGACTTACAAGCTAACTAACCAATTCCGAATGAAAGCAAGTAATGCAATGGTGAATTGGATTGATAAATTTGTTGAAAAGAAGATTACTGAAATACCAAGCGATCCTAATTATGATTTTAGAATATTTGATTCAGCAGCAAAAATGTATGAAGAAATACAGGAGATGAATAACAAAGTTGGTTTAGCAAGAATAGTATCTACATTCGACTACATACATAAGAAAGACGGTCAACAGTATTATGTTGAAGAGGGAGATTTTAAACTCCCTTGGAATGGTGATTACGGAAATATTACATGGGCAGAAGAAGCAGACACAATTCGAGAAGTAGGATCAATTTATACAATTCAAGGTTTTGATTTAAATTATGTAGGTGTAATTCTTGGGCCTTCAATTTCGTATGATGAACGCACAGATGAATTGAAAATTCTTACAGAGAATTATAAGGATACTGAGGCTTTTCGAGGTAAGGATGAGTTTGAAGATAGTGAGAGTATTAAGGAGAAGATTATTTTAAATTCGCTTAATGTTCTTATGAAGAGAGGAATTCGTGGGTTATATATCTATGCTAGTGATTCGAAGTTGAGAGCTAAGTTGTTGGAACTTCAGAATAATAGTTAAAATAAACTAGTATTCTTTAATGATTTTTTATCATATGTGACATTAAGTAGAGCCTTTAAAGGGCTCTTTTATTTTGATTTAAATTAAAGAATAAGGTGTTAAAATTAATACTCTCAATAAAATGCAATTAATGAAATCAGAATTATTTTTTATATATTTAATGCATTTAATCCAGGCCTGTAAGTTTTCAACGTATAAGGGTATATCATTTTATATAACATAATAAAATATTTGAATTAACCTTAGGGGGAAATGATTTGAATAATTTTATTGTTATGCAAGGACGAACTTATCAAGAAGAAAAAAATCTTGGAATTATCTGGTCTCCCCAAACAGATAAAGGTGGCAAAGAGCCTCATTTTTGGCTACGCATGAAAGAAGTAGAGAAAGGTGATCGAGTTTTTCACTTTGTAAAAGGAAATATTGTAGCTATTAGTATCGCCAGTACAGGATGTGAAAAAGCGAAAATACCTTTTAATTTAAGAAATAAAAGTGAATGGAATGAAGATGGATATTTAGTTAAATTAGAATACCATCAGTTAGACATAGAGGTTAATATAAAAGAAAATATTAGTCATATTTCATCAGCACTACCGAGCGTGTATTCACCATTCCAAACAAATGGTAATGGTAACCAAGGCTACCTATTTCCATGTAATGAAGAATTAGCAATAAAATTACTTGAACTAATAAGTGAATTAAATATTTATCATATAAATGAAGAACAATTAGAGTTTTCAATTGATGAAGTAAGAAGAATTGAAAATAATACTTTAATTCCAGTCATTGCTGAGACTGAATCAGAGATTAAGGCTAAAATTAGATTGGGTCAACAGAAGTTTAGAAAAACATTGATTCCCTTATGGGGTGGTAAATGCGCGCTGTGTGCTATAAATTTATCAGAGCTATTAAGAGCAAGTCATTCTAAGCCATGGAAAGATAGCACTAATTTAGAACGATTAGATCCATACAATGGTATATTACTTTGTTGCAATCATGATGCACTTTATGATAATGGTTTAATTACATTTGATGCACAAGGACGGTTGCATATTTCTTCAGTTATTAGTGGTGATGATTATAAAATATATGGTTTAGATCCAACGTTTAAGATTCAGATTAGTTCTAAAAATAAAGAGTATTATAAATGGCATAAGAGAAATATTTTTAAACCGAATTAGGTTCTGTATAGGGAGTTTATTAATTAATTTAAAACCTACTCAATTTTTTGAGTAGGTTTTATTGTATTCTTAACGTAATACAAATAATGTAAATTATAGTGCCAAAATTCATAGAATTAAACATCCTTTTAAGTTAAAATCCAAATTAGAAATAAAAAACTGTAATGATTGGGGATCGTATGGTGAATTTCATTCAAAAACTTCAAGAGTCTTTACACAAAGGGTTTATAGATCAAAAGCATAATAATAACGGAAACTTTGCTCCGAAATTACTAGTCAATAATACAAAAAATAATGAAAATGTATTATCTACTCTATTAGAAGAACTTGATAATTGTAAGACTTTTTATTTTTCTGTTGCTTTTATAACCGAAAGTGGACTTGCTATGCTTAAGTCCCATTTACTTGACCTTAAGCGTAAAGGTGTAAGTGGTCGCATTTTAACTTCAACTTATTTAAGTTTTAATCAGCCTAAAATTTTTAGAGAGTTAATGAAGATTTCGAATGTTGAAGTTCGATTAACGAATTTAGAGGGATTTCATTCAAAGGGGTATATCTTTAATAATGACACTCATTACTCACTAATTGTTGGGAGTTCCAACTTAACTGCCAATGCCTTAAAAGTAAATTATGAATGGAATATTAAGCTTACTTCACATGAAGATGGTGAAATTGTTCGTCATTTTAAAGAACAATTTGAAGAAGTATGGGAAAAAGCTCATCCATTAAACTTTGAGTGGATTGAAAATTATGAAACGGTTTATACACAGTTAGTAGAAAATAAAGTATTTGATCAAATTTCTGATTTCCCAGTTTCATATCAAACTAATCCAATAGAAGAAGCGTTAAAAGTTGTGCCAAATAAAATGCAACAGGCAGCATTAGCAGAAATTAAAGCAGTTCGTGAGGCTGGAAAAGATAAGGGACTAATTATTTCAGCCACAGGGACAGGGAAAACTTATCTTTCAGCATTTGATGTTAGAAGTTATATGCCGAAAAAAATGTTATTTATCGTTCATCGTGAGCAAATTTTACAGAAGGCTAAGTCAGATTATATAAAAGTACTTGGTGGAAGTGAAGAGGATTTTGGTATTTTATCAGGCACAAATAAACAAAAAGATGCTAAGTATTTATTTGCTACAATTCAAACAATCTCTAAAGATGAAACATTACAACAATTTGATCCTGAAGAGTTTGATTATATTTTAATAGATGAAGTTCATAAAGCAGGAGCTCAATCATATCAAAAAGTTACCAATTATTTTAAACCGAAGTTTTTAATGGGGATGACTGCAACACCTGAGCGAACTGATGATTTCAATATATATGAACTATTTGATTACAATATTGCATATGAAATCCGTTTACAAGAAGCTCTTGAGGAAGATATGCTTTGTCCGTTCCATTACTTTGGAGTGACTGATCTTGAGTTGGATGGAGAAACAATAGATGATGCTACAATATTATCAAAGTTAGTAACAGATGAACGTGTAAACCATTTAATTGATAAAATCGAATATTATGGTTATTCAGGAGAGAAAGTAAAAGGTCTAATTTTCTGTAGCAGAAAAGAAGAGGCTGAAAAATTATCAATTGCATTGAACCAAAAAGGTTATAATACTTTTGCTTTAACAGGGGATCATTCACAAGAAGAAAGGGCAAGTAAAGTAGAACAATTAGAAAATGCTAACTTAGATTATATCATTACTGTTGATATCTTTAATGAAGGTATCGATATTCCATGTGTTAATCAAGTAGTAATGCTAAGACAAACACAATCAAGCATTATATTTATCCAGCAACTAGGTCGAGGATTACGTAAACATGGTTCAAAAGAATTTGTTACGATTATAGATTTTATCGGTAACTACCGAAATAATTATTTAATTCCGATTGCACTTTCTGGAGACAAATCATTAAACAAAGATAGTATTCGAAGAAATATGAAGGGTTCAAGCTATATTAAAGGTGTTTCTTCTATTAATTTTGAAGAAATAGCTAAGAAGTTAATATTTAGTTCAATTAATAATAGTAATCTAACAGAGTTGAAAAAACTTCGAGAGGCATTTGTTGAACTTAAAAATAGAATTGGAAGAACTCCATTTTTATATGATTTTATAACTAACAATTCAATTGATCCCAATGTAATTGTAAATAAGTATCCGAACTATCAACAATTTTTATTGAAACTTAAAGAAGATGTTCCATTATTAAGTGATTATGAAGATAAAGTTTTAACATTCCTTTCTTTAGAAATATTAAATGGTAAACGAAAGCATGAAATAATTCTTTTGGAGTTACTTTTAAACGATGGAATAGTAAAGATGAATGATTATATAGATCATTTAAAAGAAAACAATTGTGCAATTGATGATTCAGCGATAAATTCTGTTAAAGGATTGTTTGATTTGTCATTCTTTACAATATCATTTACAAGCAAATATGGCGAAATACCAATTGTAATACTAGATGAAAATAACAATTTTAGATTTAATGGTTCGATTGTAGAAAGTTTACAAACTAGATATCACTTTAAGAAAATGGTTTGGGATGTAATTAACACATCTAAAGAAAAGAGTATTAAGTATCAATCAGATGTACCATTTACACTGTATGAAAAATACACAAGAAAAGATGCATGCAGATTATTAAATTGGTCCAATGACGAAAGTTCAACAATGTATGGCTACAAAACAAAATATAATACTTGTCCAATATTTGTAACATATCATAAACATGAAGAAGTAGAGTCCAGTGTGGCATATGGTGATGAATTTATAAATCAGGAAGTCATAAATTGGTTTACAAGAAGTAATCGTTCATTAGAATCAGAAGAAGTTAAAAAAATAATAAATGCTCAAGAAAATAATATTGATATCCATATATTTGTGAAAAAGGATAATGATGAAGGTGGAGATTTCTACTACCTTGGAAAATCACTTCCTGATAAAAGTACTGTAAAGCAATCGACCATGTTAGATAAAAATGGTAAAGAACTTCCGGTTGTACAGATGAATATGATCATGGAAAATAGTATTGAAAGTAAGTTGTACTATTATATTATCAGTGGAGAAAATGATGAAGTTTGATTTTAAAAATATGAAATAATTCCTTTATTTTAATTGGAGAATTTATACAATATAATAGAATTAAATAACATAAATAAAGGGATGTAAATAATGAAAAAACAAATTAAAGTAGTTGGAGCGGTAATTCGAAACAATGAAAATCAAATTCTGTGTGCTCTTAGATCACCTGAAATGAGTTTACCAAACTTATGGGAATTTCCAGGTGGTAAAATTGAAAAAGGTGAGAAGCCTGAAGAGACTCTAGTTCGAGAAATTAAAGAAGAATTAGGCTGTGAAATTGTAGTTTCAGATTTGGTTGAAGATGTTGTACATGAATATGATGCAATTATTGTAAACTTGTTAACTTTTGAAGCAGAGATTTCACTAGGTACTCCAGTTGCAAGTGAGCATGCAAAATTGGAGTGGAAAGATGTTTCGGATTTAGAAGAGCTAGAATGGGCTCCTGCTGATATACCTACTGTTGAAAAGTTGATGAATTAAAAAATGGCGTTCTCCTATTTATAGGGAACGCCATTTTTGCTTTTATCTTTTTCACTAATGTAATAAATATTAATTTAGTTTTACAGGTCCTGTAAACTTAGGGAATAATAATTTTTTAAGATAACTATATAAATAACTTTTAATATCTCATGAGTTTTATTATTAAAGGAATTCTAATACTTATTTTCTGCTCTATGAGTCACTATCTTAGAATATTAAAATTTGTTAACAAAGTATTCTATTATATTATAATTCATTCTACTAATCTACTGGTAAAATATACATGAGTTTTCATTATTTTACGGTGAGGAATGTGAAAAGTTGAACAAATTAGCAACTTAATCAATGCGGATTCAATTATTTAGAATGGCAAGGATAGTTTACGAATCAGATGCAAATATAAAAAAATTTATATCCAATGGCTGGACTTTCGTTGGATCAAAGCATACTTCTGGAGGTTTGGATGCCGCGGTTTTTAAAAGAACTAGTCCAACATATAAAGGAAAATCCGATTATTGTTTTACTTTTAGGGGAACAAGAGGTGGAAAAGACATAGTAGCTTCTGATGCAGTTGAGGTTGTAGCGGGCTTGCATGTAAATCAAGTACCAGACTCTATAGAATGGATTAGATCCATAATTAAGAAATATACAAACGATATAGGTAAAGTATATTTTACTGGCCATTCTTTAGGTGGATACTTAGCTGCATGGGCACAAACTGAAGTTGTTGATGGTGGAATTACTGTTCCAAATAGTTCTTTTACTAGAACTTTTAATGCTCCAGGAATTACCCTAGTTGCTTTAAAACCATCATTCGCTGTCATCATACAAGCAAAAAATGCTTTTGAATTACTAGGTAGATATGATAATTATATTTCTAATTATGCTATTTCAAGAAATGTTTTAAATTCTCGATTCGGAACATATTCTTTACAGACAGTAGACCCAGTTTTTGCTTGGGGGAATTCTTTAGGTAAAGTAGTAAAATGTATTGTTTTAAATGATAAATATTATAACAACCCTTTTAATTACCATTTTATAGTTAGATTTGAAGAAATACTAAATACTAGTAATTTTCCTGATTAATCATGAAATAATAAAAGCTATTTGAAAAGTCTATAAAAAGGAAGGATAAATTGAAAAATACAAGTATTATTAGCATTAGCTTTATATTTATGATCTTAATCCTTGGGGCTTTATATATTGGGTTTACTGGCCATTTTGAAGATGATGGTAAAAGAGATCCAATTTATGTTGAGTAGGTTAATTGGGAAATAATAGAAAACAATGGAAATTATTATGGTATCTCTATAATTAGCTTTTATCTAGACGGACAAGAAAAAGCTTTTCTTGAAAGTGAGGATATTTTAAAATTAATTAAATTTTTTAAAGAAAATAAGCACTAAAAAAACATATGGTGCAATTAAAGTTTACATCGTATTTTATAATAAAACTCTCTTTGATATTTCAAGAGAAAAATATGCATATAATGGGAAAAGATGTCTG